>CABURG010000001.1 GCA_902493835.1 uncultured Collinsella sp.
AGGAATTGGACAATGTACATCACTATTTGCTCATTCAGCGGTATCGCTATGGCGATCGCTTCACCTATGAGGAGCATATCGAGAATGAAGACGTAATGGACAGCAGTCTGCCTGTTATGACACTGCAGCCGCTGGTAGAAAATGCGCTGTCACATGGTATTAACCGCCGGGTAGACGGCGGTAAGATCACCATGAAGGGTCTGCGTCTAGGCGTTGAAGGCGGCCTAATCGACCAGGGCAAGCTCGTCGAGGGCGCCAACGATATGGCGGACAAAATGGGCTCCATGTCGGGCTCCATCGTGACCCAACGCGCCGTGAGCTATGTGCAGGACGAGTACAAGGCACAGGGCATCGACCCCGCCGACGTGCAGAACGCCTACCTGGGCCGCATGGCGACCACGATGTTTGGGCTGTGTCTGGTGTCGCTGGTCGCCACCATCCTGACCGGTGCCGTTGCTTCGCGCACTGCCTGCTCCATCGCCCGCGACCTGCGCCGCGAGACCTTCAACAAGGTTATGCACTTCTCACCGGCCGAGGTGGGCAAGTTTAGCCAGGCCTCGCTCATCACCCGCTGCACCAATGACATTCAGCAGATCCAGATGGCCGCAACCCTGTTTATCCGCATGTGTCTGATGGCCCCCGTCATGGGCATCGTCGCCGTCATGCGCGTCCTGGCCAACCACACCGGCCTGGAGTGGACCATCGCCGTGGCCATCATCGCGGTTTCGGCCGTTGTCGGCGTGCTCATGGGCCTCACCATGCCCAAGTTCAAAAAGATGCAGAGCTTTGTGGACCGCGTGAACCTTACCGCCCGCGAGCTGCTCGACGGCCTTATGCCCATCCGCTCGTTCAACCGCGAGGAACATGAGCTCGAGCGTTTTAACAAGGCTTCGCTCGACCTGATGACCACGCAGCTCTACACCAACCGCGCCATGAGCTTTATGATGCCGCTCATGATGCTCGTCATGAACTGCATCACCGTGCTCATCGTGTGGTTTGGCGCGCAGGGCGTGTCCAACGGCGTGATGCAGGTCGGCAACATGATGGCGTTCATCTCCTACACCATGCAAATCGTCATGGCGTTTATGATCCTCACCATGGTTTCGGTCATCCTGCCCCGCGCCGAGGTCGCAGCCGAGCGCGTGGAAGAGGTCATCACCTGCCCCACGAGCATCAACGACCCTGCCTCGCCCAAACTGCCTGCTGCCAGCGCGCCGCGCGGTGAGCTCACCTTCCGCGACGTGAGCTTCCAGTATCCCGATGCCCGTGCCGACGTCATCAGCGGCGTGAACTTCACCACGCATGCCGGTCAGATGCTCGGCATCATTGGCTCCACAGGCTCGGGCAAGTCCACGCTCGTGCAGTTGATTCCGCGCCTGTACGACGTCACGGGCGGCAGCATTTCGCTCGACGGTATCGACGTGCGCGACATGACCCTTTCCGAGCTGCGTCGCCGCATTGGTTACATCCCGCAGCAGGGGCGTCTGTTCTCGGGCACCGTCGAGAGCAACCTCAAGTTTGCCGGCGACATGGTGAGTGACGAGGATATGCGCCAGGCAGCACGCGTCGCCCAGGCGGAGGACTTTATCGCCGAGCGCGAGGACGGGTACGACTCCCCCATTAGCCAGGGCGGCTCCAATGTTTCGGGCGGTCAGCGCCAGCGTCTGGCCATCGCCCGCGCGTTGGCCAAAAAGCCCGAGGTCGTGGTGTTCGATGATTCGTTTAGCGCCCTCGACTACAAGACCGACGCGCGCCTGCGCGAAGAGCTGGCCAAAAACGTCACCGACGCCGCGCTCGTGGTCGTGGCCCAGCGCATCGCGACCATCATGCACGCCGACCAGATCATCGTGCTCGACGACGGCCACGTAGTGGGCACCGGCACGCACGAGGAGCTGCTGCGCAGCTGCCCGGCGTACCTGGAGATCGCACAGTCGCAGCTTTCCGCCGAGGAGCTGGGGCTTACCCAAGAAGAAATTGCAGCCGTGATGGAAGGAGGCGAGCGCTAATGGCCGACGAGACCAAGACTCAGATTCCCAAGCCCACCCGCCAGCGCGGTCCCATGGGCCGCATGGGCGGCATGCGTCGCGGCGAAAAGGCCAAGGACTTTAAGGGCACCATGAGGCAGCTGCTCGGCTATATCGGCCAGCACAAGATTGCCGTGTTTGCCGCCGTCGCCTTTGCCGTGTGCTCGGTCATCTTTAACATTGTGGGACCCAAGGTGCTCGGCCAGGTTACGACCAAGCTGTTCGAAGGCCTGGTCGCCAAGGTCAACGGCACCGGCGACGTTGACTTTGACTGGATCGCCAAGACGCTCGGCTTTTTGCTCTGCCTGTATCTGGCGAGCTCTGTCTGCAGCCTGGTCCAGGGCTGGCTCATGACCGGCGTCACGCAAAAGATCTGCTACCGCATGCGCAAGGAGATTGCCGCCAAGATTGCCGTCGTGCCGATGAGCTACTTCAACGGTCACAGCAAGGGCGATGTGCTCAGCCGCATCACCAACGACGTCGATACACTCGGCCAGTCGCTCAACCAGAGCGTGACGCAGCTTATTACGTCCGTCACGCAGATTATCGGCGTGCTCGTCATGATGCTGTCGATCAGCCTGCCGCTCACCGGCGTCACCGTGCTCACGCTGCCGGCCGCCGCGATTATCTTAATGGTGATGATTCACTTCTCGCAGCCGTACTTCCGCGAGCAGCAGCAGGTCCTAGGCACCGTCAACGGCATTATCGAAGAGGATTTTGCCGGCCAGAACGTCATTCAGGTGTTCGACCGCGCCGAGGCTTCGATCGAGGAGTTCGACCGTCAAAACGACCGCCTCTTTATTAGTGGCTGGCGCTCGCAGTTCCTGTCGGGCCTGATGATGCCGCTTATGAGCTTGGTGGGCAACATGGGCTACGTGGGCGTCGTCGTGGTGGGCGCGCAGCTCGCGCTGACCGGCAATGCCACGCCCGGCGACATCCAGAGCTTTATCCAGTACGTGCGCAACTTTACGCAGCCGGTGCAGCAGCTGGGCAACGTGAGCAACACGATGCAGTCGATGGCCGCCGCCACCGAGCGCGTGTTTGAGTTCCTGGCCGCGCCCGAGGAGGAGCAGAAGGCCGACGCGCAGATTCCCGAGAAGCGCCCCGGCCACGTGGAGTTCGACCATGTCAAGTTTGGCTACACGCCCGACAAGACCATCATCCACGACTTTAGCTGCGAGGCGAAGCCCGGCCAAACCATTGCCATCGTCGGCCCCACCGGCGCCGGCAAGACCACGCTCATTAAGCTGCTGCAGCGCTTTTACGACGTGGACGGCGGTTCGCTGCGCGTCGAAGGCGTCGACGTGCGCGACTGGGACCGCGCGGCGCTGCGCGGCGAGTTTGCCATGGTGCTGCAGGACACCTGGCTGTTTAACGGCACCATCCGCGAGAACATCCGCTACGGACGCCCCGATGCGACCGATGCCGAGGTCGAGGCCGCCGCACGCGCCGCACGCTGCGACCACTTTATCCATACGCTCGCCGGCGGCTACGACTTTATGATCAACGAGGAGGGCACTAACCTGTCGCAGGGTCAGCGCCAGCTCGTGACCATCGCCCGTGCCATTTTGGCCGACCGCCCGGCACTGATTCTGGACGAGGCGACTTCCAACGTCGATACCCGTACCGAGGAGCTCATTCAGCGCGCCATGGATGCGCTGATGCAGGGCCGCACCAGCTTTGTCATCGCGCACCGCCTGTCCACGATCCGCAACGCCGACGTGATCTTGGTGATTCGCGACGGCGACATCGTCGAGAAGGGCACGCACGACGAGCTGCTCGCCCAGGGCGGCTTCTACGCCGACCTGTACAACTCACAGTTCGACGAAGCGGCGTAGGCTCTGCCGCAGGGAACGGATAATGCCCGAGAACGGGGGCGCAGGAAAGCCTGCGCCCCCGCTTTTCGTCCTTCGGCCCTCGAACCGCCTCCCCTGGGGTCTGATTGACGATCCTTCCAGGCTTCGTGGGCAAAAAATGGCAAATATGAGTACTGTTACATTTTTAGTAGCAGCCAAAACAGCCCCAAATACCGTTCTCACGACCTGCATGAGCCCCTAAATTGATCAAACAGCCTTATAACGGGCTTATATATGCTGGCGTTAATGAACATATTTGTTGTTATGTCTATTATCTTATAAGCTCGATATGATACCTCATTAACAACACTACTCATATTTGGCATTTTTTGCCCACTGGGTGCTCCCCGGGGAACCGGCGACAGGCTTAGAACCCACACGGCATCTTCCCCTCCCGGCGAGCGCCAACGTTTGCCCAGATAAAACCTGCCAAAATAAACCTGTCCCTTTTTGGCAGGTTTCGGGGTGACAAGGGCTTGCACTTTAGCGTGCGACAGCGGATAATGCCGTGCATTCGACAATTCACGCTTTGACTTATTTGATTGAGGAGGCCCCGCATGGCCATGGATTTCAAACGCAGGTTGCCGATCCCCATGGAGATCCGCGAGGAAATGCCACTTTCCGCCGAGCTTACCGCCAAAAAGCAGGCATTCGATGCCGAGGTCGCCAAGGTCTTTACCGGCGAGGACGCGCGCAAGGTACTCATCATCGGCCCGTGCTCTGCCGACCGCGAGGATTCGGTGCTTGAGTACATGAACCGACTGGCCAAGGTCGCCGAAGAGGTCAAGGACAAGCTCGTCATCATTCCGCGCGTCTACACCAACAAGCCGCGCACCAAGGGCACCGGCTACAAGGGCCTGCTGCACAACCCCGACCCCGAGGCGCCCGATGACCTGCTCGAAGGCGTCAAGGCCATCCGCCATATGCACCTACGCGTTATTGAGGAAACAGGCTTCTTCACCGCCGACGAGATGCTCTATCCGTCCAACTACCAGTACCTCGTTGACCTGCTGAGCTATGTTGCCGTGGGCGCGCGCTCGGTCGAAAACCAGGAGCATCGCCTGGTATCGAGCGGCATTTCGGTGCCCGTGGGCATGAAGAACCCCACTGCCGGTTCCACCACCGTCATGCTCAACTCCATTTACGCCGCCCAGGCGCACCAGAGCTTTATCTTCCGCAACTGGGAGGTCGAGTGCGACGGCAACCCGCTCGCGCACGCCGTCATGCGCGGCTACATCGGCCTCGATGGGCGCACCTACCCCAACTACCACTACGAGCACCTCGAGCGCCTGGCCGAGCGCTATACCGAGCATGCCGGCTATGCCAATCCGGCAGCGGTCATCGACTGCAACCACGACAACTCGGGCAAGCGCCCGCTGGAGCAGTACCGCATTTGCAAAGAGGTGCTCGACAGCTGCCGCCGTAACGAGTCCATCTCCAAGCTGGTCAAGGGCTTTATGATCGAGTCCTACCTGGAGGACGGCAACCAGCCTGTCGACGGCGGCGTCTTTGGCAAGTCCATCACCGACCCGTGCCTGGGCTGGGAAAAGACCGACTACCTCATCCACGAGATCGCGGAGCGGGTGTAGGTTACGGCGTTTTACCAAACGCCGTAACCGGCCGACGCTGCAAACCCGCCAGAGCGGCAATCTGCCTTTCAGCTTCGACGGCATGACCAAAAGGTCAATGCCGCCTCGCTTCAAGGCACCTTGCTCGCTCTGGCGGGTTTTCGCTGACGTTTTTCTACCAGCGTCGTTGCCAAAGCTGGCACTTGGGGACGCTCCTTTTGGGGTAGTCGTTGGGGACATTCTTAAACGACTACCCAGAATGAGAGTGGATAATCTCCCGTTTTTGTGGCCTGCTTTTCGAGCGAAAGTGAGAGATTACCCACTCTCATCGAGCAAGTGTCCGAAAATCCACCCTCATTCCTTCTTAGGGCCCTCCGTCCCCGAGGGATCGAGGGTCGTCTGCCGAATGGTCGATACGGCAGTCCTGCGTCCATGTCACACTCAGAGATGGCCTGACCCAACCTGGAAGGAGCCTCCATGAGCCTTGACAACGTAACTCTGCGCGCCGCCACGCTCGATGACCTGACCGGCATCGCCGCCATTTACAACCAGCTGTGGTGCAACACACTACGCAACCGCGGCGACGTCGAAGCCGCCGATTTCTGCGCGCGCTTTAACATCGCTATGCAGCTGCAGCGCTCCCCCATCGCACTCGTCGCCGAGGCCGAGGGCCGCACTATCGCCGCCTGTTGTATCGGCATCTTCGAGGACGGCAAGCCGCGCACCAATCCCACGTGGGAGCCCTGCTACGACGAGATGCTCGCCCAGGCAACCGAGATGGCAAAGACCGCCGATGCCAAGCTCGAGGGCTCGCTCTTTGGCGACAGTCGTGAAAAGGCCACGGCCGACCGCTTTGCCGCCACGGGCAACGAGTATGCCCAGGGCCAGCTCAACCTGATCATCATCGTGCCCGAGTGGCAGGGCAAGGGACTCGGCCGCGAGCTCATCGACCTTGCGCGCGCCGAGCTCGCCAAGGCAGGCTGCACCAAGTTCTTCCTGATGAGCGACTGCAACTCCGACTGGCAGTTCTACGAGCACCTCAATATGAAACGCATCCTGGAAGATCACAGCCAAGACACCGGCGACGGCTTTATCGTCTACATGTACGGAGGCGACACGCAGGATTAACCTGCACGCCGCCTTGCGGGCTTTCTCCAAGACGGCCCAAACCAATCAGCCAAAACGAGCTAACAGAGCGCGCTCTCCTCGACAATAGGGACATTCATCCTGCGAAGCGTGATATAGATGACCGCGCGGACACTCAACCGTCTCAGACAGATACAGGTCGAGCAGGCGCGCCCATGTGCGCGCATCAAGGCGCTCATGCGCTTTGCCAAAGAGCGACCGGCGGAAAGCCTCGCCCATAAGGTGGCCAAAGTCATTGATCGCAAGAGCGTAACTAGGGACAACATATCCGATCAGCGTCCCCGCAAAGGAGCTGCGCCCATTGCACACGCAGCTATTGAGCGGAAGAGCCGGAATATCGTCGTCTAGGTCAAAAATTCTAGGTCCAGCTCGCCAGAACTGTACGGATGAATTCCGCGATTGAGCATCTTGAAGATATGGACCGCGAGTCCAAAGTCGTCCGTCTGAGGTGTAAACACCGGGGCATTCGTGGACGCCGCCAAGCTCTCGAAATCGCTGATGCCGGCTGTCTCCATGAGCTAAAGCACTCGGAGGCAATATAGCCGGGAGCGGCGCTTGCAGTCCTATGTGTCACATCCGAAAGCGTAAAGCTATACGAGCGCCTTGATCGTATCCATACCCGCACGCGCCGAAACCTCGCAGCCCTTCTGCCCGTTGAGCACGCACTCGAGTAGCGTATCGTATGCGCGCGGGGCTTCGGGGGCCAGGTGTGCCCTGTTAAACATGCCCTCGGGTCGCACGTTTCCCTTCGAGTCGATCATACAAGCCCCCCAATCTGTTTGGTTTCCCCAGATTGTGAACCCGCACACCCAAGCCGCACGGCCCGCCGTTCAGCTGAAACCACCTGCCAAAAAGGGACAGGTTTATTTTGGTAGGTTTTATCTGGGCAAACGCCCAAGCCGCCACACAAAAAGTCCGCCGGCCATTGAGGCCGGCGGACTTTCGCGTGCGGACAATCAAACCCTGTTTACCATGGGGCTACTATTTACAGCGCGCCTTGGGCTGCTGCTGGGTGATGCAGTGGATGTTGCCGCCGCCGTAGATAACCTCGCGAGTCATGATACCGATGACTTCACGGTCCGGATAAGCAGCCTGGATATCCTTGAGCGCCTGGGCGTCGTTGGGGTCACCGAACTGCGGCACAAGCACTGCTCCGTTGATGGACAGGAAATTGAGATAGCTCGGCTCGAAGGCGTCCTCGGGAGTACGCGGCAGCACGCCCTCGACGGGATCAATCGTGCTGGCCTCCTCTTCGGTCATATATACCGAGGTCGCAGGCATGATTACCTTGTGGACCTTGAGTTTGCGGCCACGGGCATCCGTCGTCTCGGAAAGCGTCTTATACGCCTCCTGGCATTCCTTGTAGAACTTATGGTTGGGATCATCGGTCCACATGCAGCAGACTTCGCCGGGCGCACTGAAACATGCGACGTCGTCCACATGACCGTTCGTTTCGTACGGATCGATACCGTCCTTGATCCAGATAACCTTCTCGATACCGAGATACTCAGAGAGCTTCTCCTCAATCTGCTCCTTGGTGTACTGCGGGTTGCGGTCCTCGTTGAGCAGACACATCTCGGTGGTCACGACGGTGCCTTGACCATCACAGTTGAACGAGCCGCCCTCGAGGATGTAATCCTCGGGACGATAACGATTAACCTGCTCAAGCTGTGCCACCTGCAGGCCAATGGAAGCGTCCTTGTCCCACGGGAAGTACAGGCCGTCAATGAAACCGCCGTAAGCATTGAAGTGGAAGTGCGAAAGGGCTACCTCACCATTGTCATTAACGAGGAACGCCGGGCCGGGGTCGCGAATCCAGCTGTCGTTGTACTCCATGTGGATAACGCGCACGTTCTCAACACCGTCGAAGATCTCGCACACCGCGGGGAAGTCTTCGGTGTTGACGCCTACCGTGATGGGCTGAAAGCGTGCAACGGTCTTAATGATCTCGGTGAAGACCTTCTGCGCCGGCTTGGCGCCGCAGCGCCACACGTCGGAGCGGTGCGGCCACAGAATCCAGGTGCGCTCCTGCTCCTCATACTCGCCGGGCATATAGAACCCGTCCTTCTTAGGCGTGGATTCACTCTCGTAGATGGTCTTCATTTCAAGCTCCTTGATCTCGGTGCTTTTGCTTGACGAGACCATGATGCGGCCGCACCGAGATGTTCTCAATAGTCCCTCGAGCCCCTTTCAGCGACCAACGGTATACCATTCGCTGACCTAAAGTTCTATTCAGGCCGAGAACATGACATACTGGGTTCCACAATGGAAAGGACGCCCTATGCCCCCATGCAATAAACAGCAGACTATTGAGTTGGACAGTACGACCTGGACTGCTCTCAACGAGCTCACGCTTGCAATCCACGCATCACACGGTGTCGATAAGCTGCAAAAGGAGACCCTCGAGGGAACGACAGGGCTCGTGCCCCATCGGATCGCCATGTTCGACCTGATCGAGGCGGCAGGCAGTGACGCCCCACGCTACGTCCACCCCGCAAGCAGCGGAATGGACGACCGCGCGCTGAGCGACTACTACAACCGCTACGCCGCGATGGACTATACAACATGGAGCTTTGACCTACATAAGGTCGGCGTCTACCGCGACCTCGACCTCGTGGACGTCGAGCGACGCGATGCCACACCCATCTATCGCAAATGGATGGAACCACAGGGCGTCTACTTTGGCTGTACGGCCACGCTCGCGCACAACGACAGCCCGCTAGGAAGCATCACCCTGTTTCGCGAACGCACGGCCGGAGACTTCACCGACACCGAGCTCGCAATCCTGCTCGAAGTCGCTCGGCACGCGAGCCTCGCGCTCGCCAACCTCTATCCTCGGGGCATTAAACTCACCCAGACCGAAGACACAAACCAGCTGAATGTTATCATTGCAGAACACAATATCCAACCGCGCGAAGCCGAAGTCATGCGGCTCATGCTCGACGGCAAAACAAACAAACAGATGGCAAACGAGCTATTCATAAGCGAGTCAACCGTCAAGAAGCACGTCAACGCCATCTATCGCAAGCTCGGCGTCAGCAACCGCCTGGGCCTCATGACTGCCATGCAAAACATCCCGCGATAAAAAAGGGCGCCCTCCATGCGGAGAACGCCCTTTGATTTCGCCATTTGAATTAGTGTCGGCTCTGGCTCAAAGAGTAGACAGGTTTATTTTGGCAGGGTTTATCTGGGCAAATGTCAGCCGCCACGAGGGAGCTGCCTTCCCTCACGGCGGTCTTCCAGCAGAAAAACCAAGTGAGTAGGCTTTTTGCAGGAGGCCAAGCACGCCCCAAAACGCCACAGCTCTGACCTGCGGTTTTATTGAGCATTTGCCGCGGTGTGCTCGGCATATCCAAATAAGTCTACTCACTTGCATCTAAGACGCACCAGATAGGCAAAAACCGCCGCAAAAAGGGGCCGGTTCCCTTCGCGGCTGTTGTTAATACGCCGAGCTTGTTATCGTAAAAGCCAATCACGCGCCGAAACCACACTACAGTCTTTCGACTCATACGTTGAGTCCACGCGGGCTACAACATAGCGCGCATCTTTTGCAATGTCGATCTCATCGCATACAGTCTGTAGATGGCGGGCGTACTTATCGTGATACGTTCTGGATGATTTTATTTCGATAGCCTTGGGACTCCCTGAGTTTGTACAGTCGAGCAAATCGATTTCACGCTTGCTGTCGTCCCTATAGAAATACAGCTCGGGATTCTCGCCCACGTTGAGATGGCTCTTCGCCGTTTCGGAAACGATGAGGTTTTCGAAAACGGCCCCCAGATAAGGGCTCTCCAATAGTTGCTCCAGTGATCCAATTTTGAGCAAGTAGCAGAGCAGCCCCGTGTCGTAAAAATAGAGCTTGGGCGTTTTAGTTAGACGCTTCTTGGCATTTGCATAATAGGGCTGCAGCGAAAACGTCAGGTAGCTCTGCTCCAGGATGGACAACCAGCTTTTAATGGTCGATACGCTCACGCCCGTATCTCGAGAAAGCGAGGATATATTGATGAGGGCACCGACGCTCTGAGCAATTATGGACAGAAACTTATGAAACTCCGCCTTATTGCGCACATCAAGCAAGCCCACAACATCGCGCTCAACATAGGTATCGATATAGCTGGGAAAATAAACCGAGGACGGCATTCCGGCGGAACGCAGGCGAGGGTATCCCCCTTCGAGCGCGAACAAATCCACTTCCAGCTGCCCCTGCTGGCCCCTCTCCGCTTCTCGAAACGATAATGGCAGCAATTTCAAGATCCCGACTCGCCCGGCAAGAGACTGCCCGATGCTTTTCATCATCAAAAAGTTTTGCGAGCCTGTAAGGATGTATTGACCGGCGTCTCCCCGCTCATCCGAAACAACCTGGATCATTGAAAACAAATCCGGGGCGTATTGCGCCTCATCGATGATGAGTCCGCCCTTTCGGTTGCGGATAAAACTCACCGGATCCTCCAAGGCCGCGCGCCTCGTTTGAGGGTCCTCAAGCGTGACGTAGGAATAGTCGGGAAAGGTATGCCGAACCAGCGTAGACTTACCGCTCTGCCTAGGCCCTGTCAACGACACAACAGGAAACCAGCCTGCCATGCGAATGAGCAACTCATGCAAATCCCTGTTAATGAACTCAGCCATATCAACGCCCCTTATTGCGCTGTTACCATAATCTGATAGTTTCATTCGCCATAATCTTATATTAGCGTTTACCACAATCTTATAGTAGCCTAGTTCAAAAGCATTATTTATAGAGCCGAAATCTCAGACCCTAAATAACAAAAGCCACCACAATGGGGGCTGTCCCCATTGTGGTGGCTTGCAGGCGAGTTAACTTGTTCGACTATCGTACGCCAGCCATGTCCGAGCCTAGAGCGTGGCAAGGCGCTTGGACTCGTGCGCGGCGAGCGCAATGGAGATGATGCCGGTAATGGCGTCGGCCACCACCAGGGCGATCCACACGCCCTCAACACCCATCATGTTGCCGAGGAGGTACATAAGCGGCACTGAGCAGATCACATAGCGAAGCAGGCCGGTAAACGTGGCGACACCAACCTTCTCGACCGCCTGGAAATATATCGACATGGTCATGGCAAGATAGCCCAGGGCAACAGCCAGGATGACGGTACGCGTGGCGTTGGCGGCAACCTCAACGAGCGCAGGATCGCTGCCGGCAAAGAAGGCGCACACCGGAGTGGCGGCAAGCCAGAGCGCGACGGTGACCAGCGCCAGCGTCACAACCTGGTACTTAAGCGTGCAAGAGAGCGTCTCCTTAAGGCGCGCCCAAGCCTTTGCGCCGGCGTTGAAGGCAGCGATGGGCTGCAGGCCATAGGAGAAGCACTGGGCAACCATCATGGTGATGTAGAGGATGTAGCCGTTGATCACGCCAAAGGCTGCGATGTAGAGCGAGCCCATGTCGCCGCCGAGCGAGCCCAAAAGCGAGTTGGCAACGGTGTTAAAGATAAAGGTCGCGCCCTGGACCAGGAAGAACGGGAAGCCGATCTTGAGGATCTGGCCGCAGATGGCGAGGTCGAGCTTAAGGTCGGCCAGGCTAATCTGGAGCTGGGACTTTTTGCCCCCGATGAACCAGAAGATACCGATGGCCCAGATACCGATGGAAAGCCCGTAGTACACGCCGGCGCCCATAACGCCAAACTTGAGCACAAACGTAGAAAGCGCGAGCCAGCAGATGGCAACGATGGCCGAAACGGTCATGAGGTTGGCCTGGACCTGAACCTTCTCGTCCACACGCATCACAGCGGTGACCATCTGGCCAATGACCGTGAGCGGCAGCAGCACGGCGAAGGTGCGCACGCCGGCAACGGTATCGGCCATGATGTCGGGCGTGGCGCCAAAGAATGCGCAGATGGGCTCGGTAAACACGGCCATCACCACAGCAAGCAGCACACTCACAATCGTGGTGAGCCAAAAGCCCTGGCTAAAAGCCTTGCTTGCGCCCTTAATGTCGCCGGCACCCAAAAGGTTGCCCACCACGGCGGGCACGCCGGTGCCAAACAGGTTGCCAAAGGCCAGGTTGATGTACTCGACCGACATGATGATCGAGACGCAGGCCAGGCCGTGGGCACCCAGGCCCCAACCCATCACGAGGCCCTCGAGGACCACCATGATGATCTGGGCGAGCATGCCCTGGCCGGTGACGATGGTGTACTTACGCACCAGACCGGGAATCGGTTGGGAGGCGAGCTCGCGCTCCTCCTCCACGGCAGCGGTTACTTCTTCTGCCATTGTTCTCCCCTTTCCTTGAGAGAGTAGTGCTGAATGGATGTCAGGCGGCTGACAACTGGCGCCAAGCCGCCCAACCAAACGATGGCGCTAGGCCTCAAAGACCACCTTGCCGGCGATCATCGTAAGGGCCGCGGTAGCCTCGAGCACCTCTGCCGGCTCGCAGGTAAAGAGATTGCGGTCGAGTACGCAAATGTCGGCTTGCTTGCCGCAGGCGAGTGTGCCGATGCGGTCCTCAGCATGCATAGCGTAGGCGCTGCCGTAGGTGTATGCGCGCAGGGCCTCGGCCATAGTGATTCGCTCCTCGGGGAACCAACCCTCAGGATTAGATCCATCCTCGAGCATGCGGTAGACCGCTCCATAGACTTCCTCCATAGGCTCAAGCCCCACGACCGGGAAGTCGGAGCCCAGATGCACGCAGGCACCGCTCGCGAGCAGGCTATGAATTGGCCACGAGAGCGCCGCGCGCTCGGGACCAACGGCGTCGTCCTTTGCCAAGTCGGCCATATCAAGCAGCATATGCCACGGCTGCATGGCCGGACAGACGCCGAGTTCCGCATAGCGCGGCAAATCCTCAGGTTGAACAGTCTCGTTGTGCTCCATGGAGTGACGACAGCCCATAAGACCGTAACGCTTCTCACCCTCCTCGAAGCAGTCCAGGATAAAGCGTACGGAACGATCGCCTATGGCATGGATGCGCGTGTCGACACCCCACTCAAGCGCTTTAAGGATGGCATTACGCACATGCTCTGGTTCCTCAGCCGGCTCGCCACAGGTCTCGGGAGCATTGGCATAGGGCTCGAGCATCCAAGCAGTATGATCGGAACACACGCCGTCGATGAACTGCTTAAAGCCATGCCACTCGACCTGCGTGCCCGGAAAGTCGTATTTAGCTCGAATTTCCTCGAGTGTCATGGTCTCGTTCTCAAAAAGGTCTGTGTACATGAACACGCGTAACGGCAGTTCACCCTTACCGTTGAGCTCTGCAAGCACCTTGTAGGGGTTGTCCATGCTCACGAAGGTCGGATTAACCATGCCGACGGTCGTAATACCGAGAGCGTTGGCGCGGCGTGCAGTCTTGGCGAAGGAGGCATCGACCACTTCGGGAGCAGGGTCGTATACCTCGTCCATAAAAAGGGCACCAGCGTTGTTCGAGAAAACCCCCGTGAGGTTGCCGAGCTCATCCTTGAGAATCTTGCCGCCTGCAGGATCGGGCGTCTCGGTAGTAATGCCGACTTTCTCGATAGCGCAGGTGTTGGCACTAAACGTATGCATGTCGACCTGCTGCAAAAATACCGGACGGTCCGAGATGTATTTGTCAATCATCGCGGCCGTGGGCATCTCGGGCACATCCCACTGGAACTGAATGATTTGGCAGCCCACAATCCACTCGTTGCTCGGATGGCTTTCGGCAAATGCCTGAACACGCTCCATACACTGCTCAAAGCTTGTGCAATCGATGAGATTGACGGCGAAATCGGGATCGGACACAAAGGCGCCCTGGGCATAGTGAGTGTGTGAGTCGATGATGCCAGGCATGACGAGCTTATCGCCATAGTCGCGCACCTCGGTATCGGGCCCGATAAAAGCGTCGAGGTACTTATCCTCGCCGCACGCAACAATCCTGTCACCTGCGACGGCAACGCCGCCCTTGAACGGGGCCAGCCCGTCACCAGTGAACACAGCATTACTTTTGATGACTAAATCCGCTTTGTCCATATGAGCCTCCTCAGACGTTACAGGACAATGGATGAGCGCCACGATACGACGCGCCCAATCGGTGAGGGAGCATTTGTCGCTCCCTACATGACACGTGCCTACGAGCGGTCGGGTGTCTGTCCAGCGCCCTACGCCCCGTGTCAACACCCATTGACGCACCTCCTGCACAAGCTGCCAAGATGGAAGCGAGCGAACGGACGGCTTAAGAAGGTTTACACGTCTGAGCAGGTATTTTATTGTCAAAGTTTATTGTCGCTTCATTACGCCAAGTGGTCTGCGATACGCCGTCAGCCGAACCACTCCAGCCTTACGAGCGCCAGAATGTCTCAATCAAGTCGTCACGCGCCTTGATTTCGCTCTTTACATAGATGCGATGCAGGTGAGCCTTGACGGTACCCGGACTAATCACAAGTTCGTTAGCAATATTTTGGACATCGAGTCCACGCAATACGAGTGTAAGCACTTCCTGTTCACGCTTTGAAAGCCCATGCTCGTCCGAGAAAATCACAACACGCGAGACAAGGTCCTCCCGTGCATCACGGCGCTCTGTCGCTACCTCTTCATCGGCACGAGGGTGACGCGAGAACACACGTAAGATATGGCTGAACTGTTTAAATAGCTGAACGGCTGCAGCCACAAACAATAAATTCTCTGAGATATTCCGCTCGCCCAGATACCATAAAAAGGCGCTCACTATCACGTTGTCGACGTCAGGCGTGCAGAATAGGATCATATAGGTATCCTCGATAACCACCATCACGGTAAGCACGCAGGCTATGCGAAAGAACGTCCGAGAGCGCTCAAGATCGAGCCGCTCAGCCCTATTCTCCGTCTTGCGATAGCGGGCGTAAGCATATACCAAGCAGAATGCCATTCCCAAATCGCGCGCAAGCCAAAAAAGATATTGCTGAACCTGGCCCGCAAAACCAGTACGAGGCACCAGAGCAAGCTGAAGCACGGCGATCGGTACGACATATGCGGCAACGCGCTTAACGGTCACCTCATCGTGTAAGCGAAACGTTACCCAAAGCCATACGCACGCAAGAATCGCCACGCCCAGCGCGCAGCGCAGTAACGGATGTTGAAGTGGCTCATTAAACGTCACCACATAGTCATATTTGAGCCGGTTGTACTCATCAAAGAAGATCACCGACATATCGAAGATATAGAGAAGGAAGCCCGCGGCGGCCACCAAACAATCGCGTCGACGAGTCATGAGCCATATTACGAGTGCAGTTGATGCCGTTACCAATCCAATGCCCATGACAAGAATCGTGTAGATAAAGAATGCGAAGCTCATACTACCCTCATTCCGCGCACAACCAGCTTGATTCCGCATTACGGTTATGGTAGAAACATCGACGAATACCAAGATCGAAAGGAGATGCCATGGCGCCGATTACACCGCTCAAGATTATTGTCGCGCCTGCCGCCAAGGCCATCGCCAAGATCGGTTCGACCATGACCTACGATGACGTTCCTTGCATCGTTGATGAATGCAACGACAGCTGCCCCTACCTGGGCCATGTCCCCTACTTTGCGCCTAAACTCTCCTCTGATATCGAGCAGCACAACCGCTAGCATAACCTTCACGATTGCCGCAGTAATCCTCGCAGCAATTTGTTAACTCGGAAGCAACTCCGGTTTTGAGTCCCGCACTGCCGAACCGAACCCCCTCACGATTTGCGTTTTCCACACACGCCAACGCCGGGATTGTCGACGCTGCGGCCGCGGCGCGATATGAGGCGCGAAACCTCGCCCAGCAACACGGCGATCACCACACCCATGAGAATGGGCAACTTTGCCATTTCGGCGGGCGAGCCGTTGAGCGGCACAATCGTAGCGACAATCGAAAGCACAAGCTCCACCACGGGAATCGCAAGCGCCACCGCAAGCACCTTGCCCTCGAAGGGCGCGCGGAACACGCGCGGGCGATCGTCATATTTGCGCAGGCGCCAAAACGCTGGGAACATCGGGATATAGCTCATAAGCAGGAAGACGACGTTCATCGAGAAGAAAACCCAAAAAACGTCGGAACCCTCGCCCAGCGGAATCTGAAGTAGCAGCACCAAGCTGGCAAAACAACCGTTAATGATTGCCGAGCCATTGGGCATGCCGGTCTTCTTGGACACCAGCGCAAAAGGACGCGGCATATTGCCATGACGCGCGGCATAGCTCGCCACGTTGTTAACGCCAAAGCTCCAGCAGATCATGTTGGCGAACAGCGTCACCAAAAAGGCCACGCCCACGACCATCGTCAGCGGATGGCTGCGCCCCAACATGGCGGCGACCGCGTCCACAATGCCCGAATCGAGCGAAAGCTGCTCGGTGGGAACCGCGGCTCCAATGCCGACGCCGCAGATAATGTAAATCGCCGCAATGGCAACGCCACCAGCGATAACCGCCTTGGGGATATCGCGCGATGGGTTTTTCATCGTGCTGGCAAAGGTCGCGACCACTTCGAAGCCCATAAAGTTGAACAGGATGATCGATAGGTACGTCAACGAATTGGTGTCGCCCAAATCTGGAATGAAGGTCTTAAACGACATGTCGTTGGCAAAGCCGTTATTGCAGGCAAACCAGATGCCGACGATTCCCACCACGGCGGTAATGAGCACCTTGATGACGGCACCGCCGTCCATGACCCAATCGGCCTCGGCCACCGGGTGCATCGCCATGACCGTGACGCCCCACACAAAGGCAAGCTCGATGGCAATTCGAACCCCGAGCGAAAACTCGATGCCCCATACCGCATTGATGACACTGGGGAACATACAGGCAATACTTGCCACCCACAGTGGAAAGTTGACCCAGTAGCACCAGGAGCAACGGGCGCCCCAACGGTCGCCCAAGCCCAGGCGAACCCAATCGTACAGGCCGCCCTCGGAATCGAACGCCGTACCGAGCTCGGCCACCACCAGGCCATAGGGAAGCAAAAACGTAATGATGAGGAAGATCCACCAGAAGAACTGCACGTTACCCATGGCAGACGCCGGAGCAGCCGCCTCGATGGTAAAGACAACGCAGATAACCGAGAGGATGACCTCGAACAGGGAGAACTTTTTACCTACCATGGCACGCTCCCCCTACAGCAAAAAGGATGGCATCTGTACCGAAGGCGCGGCCCAAGGTAGGGTTGCAGGCCGCGTCACCGGTGCAGGTGCCATCCCATAGAGAAGAGAGGATGCAATTGTTGGACCAACGCTCGCGGAACAGGCGCGTGTAGATAACGATACGCTGGTACATAGATACTCCGATCAAAACGGTCGCGCTCGCAACCGGAAACTATCAGCAATTGAATACGCGTCTGACCTGGGAAATTCAAGCGAACAATTGGCCTAACCCGCAATAAATCCCAGATCAGACGCGTATTCAATCAAAGAAAAAGGGCACTCCGATGTGGAGGCAACGGAGTGCCCAAAGAAAAGCCAGCCGATCAATCAGGTAGCCCTGTTCGCTTGACCGGCTGGGTTTCTGAGGTGCGGCAGATTCCCGTGAAAGAGGAGCGCCGCGTACTTCGGTACGCAAGCGACGAATGAACGGGAAGGTGCCGTGCCTCAGGAAGCCAGACGATTAAGCCGACGGCTCCTGCTGCGTAATGCAGTGGATGTTGCCGCCGCCGAAGACGACCTGCTCGGACTTAACGCCAACGCACTTGTAGACGCCCTCGCCCCAGACCTCGTCATAGATCTTCTGGAGCGTGTCAACGGCCAGCTGGTCGTTCTCGTCGCCGTACTGCGGGACGATAACGCCGTGGTTGGTGACCAGGTAGTTCATGTAGGAAGCGATCAGCGGCTCATCGGGAACGCGCGGCTCGGCGTTCTCGTCGGCGTCGATGGTGTCGCAGGAAGCCTGGTCCATGAACAGCGGGTTCACGGGCATGCAGAGCTTGTAGACCTTCAGCTTGCGGCCCTTGGCGTCAACGGCGTTGGAGAGGGTCTCGTAGGCAGCGTGGCACTGATCATAGAACGGGTACTCGGGATCGTCGGTCCAGATGCAGGCCATGACGCCCGGGGCGATGAACGTAGCGACGTCATCGATGTGGCCGTTGGTCTCCTCGGGGTCGATGCCCTCCTTGACCCAGATGACCTTCTCGACACCCAGGTAATCCTTGAGGTGCTCGTTCATGTACTCGCGAAGCTCCTCGCTCCAGGGCTCAAACTTCTTGTGGTACTTGGGCCAGATGGACTCGGGATCCTCTTCCTCCTCGAGCACCGCAGAGCAGGTGCGGCCGGGGGACAGGAGGCACTGGTCGGTCACGACAAGGGTACCCTCGCCGTCGACGGTGATGGAGCCGCCCTCGAGGATCATGTCGTCGGGACGATAGCGGCGGCAGCCGGAGAGCTCAGCCATCTTGAGGGCGATCTGCTCGTCCTTGTCCCACGGGAAGTACAGGCCGTCGACGAGGCCACCGTAGGCGTTGAAGTGCCAGTGGTTGGCGCGCTTCTCGCCCTTGCCGTTGATGACGTAGGTGGCGGCGGTGTCGCGGAACCAGGCGTCGTCGGTGGTCATCTCGATGACGGTGACGTTCTCGTCGTTCTCGAAGACGGTCTTGCAGTTGGCGTAGTCGACCTGGTTGGCGCACATATAGACCGGGGTGAACTCGGAGATGGCGCGGGCGATGGCGGCATACTGCTTCTGGGCAGGCTTGGCGCCGTGGGCCCAGGGTCGGTGCGGTGGGGCCAGCCCATCCACACGCGATCCTGCGGGGCGAACTCGGCGGGCATGAAGAAGCCGTCGGCCCTAGGGGTGGACTCGGACTCGGTGATCGTACGCATAAGATTTCCTCCAAATCGAACGATCGTTTGCCACGGGCGGGTTACCCGCAGCCTAAAACCAAGAGATGATAGACGCCCGTTCCCCGGCAAAGGTCGGGGCGCCCGGCGCCGGTTTTCACGGAGTCGCACCGGCAAGCGACGACGTAACCCGGTGCGCGGAGACAAAACGCACGAAGGATACGGAAGAGAGATTGGGGTGGGCGGTGGTTACCGGAGCAATTGCTCACACCCACCCCAGGGAATGGTTAGAAGATGATGAGGGTTGGAGCCCCGAATCCGGGTGCCCTAGTTCTCCTCGGCCTCGGCAGCCTCCTCAGCGAGACGCTGGGCTGCGAGCTCAGGGGTCAGACCCTTGTACTCTTCCTTGCGGCCCTTGGCGCTGACGACGCGGACGACCTCGCCGATGAGCACGAGCACGATGAAGATGACGATCATCGGGACCTTGTCGCCAATTTCAGCGGCAGAGAACGGGATCAGCGTTGCAACGATGGCAAGAACCAGCTCGATGCAGGGGATTGCCAGCATGACCTTCATCATGGCGCCCTTAAACGGGAACGTGAAGATACGCTCACGGTTGGGGTCGTTCTTACGAAGGTTGAGGAACGCCGGGAACATCGGGATGTAGGTCAACAGCAGGAAGACGACGGAGGTGCCGAAGAGCATCCAGAAGACACCGTTGGAGATGGCATCGATGGGAACGAGCTGCAGGCAGAGAACCAGGGAGGCAACGACGGCGTTGACCAGGTTGGCGCCGTTGGGCATGTCGTCATCCGAAATCATCGAGGCGAAGACCTTGGGCATGTTGCCGTGCTCGGCAGCGTAGCGAGCGACGGAGTTGACGCCGAAGGACCAAGCAGCCATGTTGGCGAACAGGGTGATCAGGAAGGCGATGCAGATGACCTTGAAGATCATGGAGTCGCCCACCATGGTCTGAACTGCGACGATCATGCCGTAGTCGGGGTCGATGGAGTCGGCCGGCACGGCGGCGCCGATGCCGAAGCCAGCGAACAGGTAGATGACGGCAATAGCCACGCCACCGACAATGATAGCCTTGGGAATATCGCGAGCGGGATCGGCCATGTCGTCGGTCATGGTGCAGATGACCTCGAAGCCCATGAAGTTGAAGATGATGATGGACAGATAGCCAAGAGCGTTGGTGTTGGTGAGCTCGGGCAGGAAGGTGGCAGCGGACATGTCGTTCGCAAAACCGTTCTCCATGGCATACCAGATGCCCAGAGCGCCGACGATAACGGCAACGGCGACCTTGATGATGGCGCCACCGTTGAGGACCCACTCGGAGTCGGCCGCCTTGGAGCGGCCCATGAGATACACGATCCACACGAAGGCAAGTTCGATACCCATCTTGGCGATTAGGTTGAACTCGACGCCAAAGACCATGCCCAGGATGTCGGGGAACATAGTGGCCAGCGAGGCGATCCACAGGGGGTAGTTGACCCAGTAGTAGTACGAAATGCGGGCGCCCCACTTGTCGCCCAGGCCATCGCGTACCCAGTCGTAAATGCCGCCCTCGCCGTCATAGGTGGTGCCGAGCTCGGCGACGACCATGCCGTAAGGGAGCAGGAAGGTCAGGATCAGGAAGATCCACCAGAAGAACTGCTGGTTGCCAATGGCGGCAGCAGGTGCGGCGGCCTCGCAAACGAAGACGACGCAGATGATGGTCGAAATGACCGTCAAGAAGGAAAGCTTTTTCTTTCCGTCGCTCATGATGAGCTCCTTCGCTCAGTCTTGGACAGATCCGAGGCCCTAAGGTATTAAGGCAATTGCTTGGGCCTCGGTGAGCGGGCGACAGGAGACGAGCATCCGCCGCCCGCAAACGTGCTTTTAGAAGCCTTGAGGCTTAGAGCTGCTCGAGAGCCTCGAGAGCGGCGTGGAGCTCAGCCTTGGCAGAGTACTCGACACCCTCGTCGTTGAGCGGAGTGCGCTTGCCCAGAGCAGCGAGGAGAGCACGGATGGAGTGCTTGCGGTTCTCGGCCTCGACCCAGCACAGGGAGCGCTCGGGATCGTCCATGACCTCGTCGACGACTTCCTCGTTGCGGGTGGCCGGCAGGCAGTGCATGAACTTGGAGCCTGCGCCGGCGAAGTTCATCATGTCCATGGTGACCTGATACTTGGGATAGAACACGTCCATGTAGTTCTCGCCCGAGACCTCCTCGTCGTACAGGCCATACCACACGTCGGTGTAGATGAAGTCGGCGCCCTTAATGCACTCGATGTCGTCGGAGATGACAACCGAGCCGCCGGAGACCTTGCAGTTCTCCTCGGCGATGGCCATCATCTGCTTGCCGAACTCGGCGCGCTCCTCGACGGTGCCAACGTGCAGGCCGCCGTCGGGGATCTGGTGGCCCTTAGGTCCAAACTGGACAAACTTCATGCCGACCTTGGAGGCGATGAACATGAGGGAGACGCAGACCTGGGTGGCGTCGCCGATGAAGGCCAGGGTGCAGTCCTCGATCTTCTTGCCCTCGGGGAGGTTCTCGAGCATGGTCATGAGGTCGCCCATCTCCTGCGTGGGATGGTTGAACTCGGACATGCCGTTGATGACGGGCACAGCGGAGCCCTCGGCGAGGCCGACGACGTCCTTGTGACGGTCAACGCGAGCCATCATGATGTCGAGCAGCGAGCCCATAACGCGAGCGGTGTCGCCCAGGGACTCGTGACCGCCGAGCTGGATGGTGCCAGGACCATAGAACTGAGCATGGCCGCCGAGGTCGGTCATAGCGGTCTCGAAGGAAAGACGGGTGCGGGTGGAGACCTGCTGGAAGATCATGCCAAGGCTCTTGTTGCGGAGCAGGTGCGGATAATAACCGTCAACCTTGATGGCCTTCTTCATTGCCAGGCCAAGATCCTCGATAGCCAGGATCTGCTCTTTGGTGAAGTCGTTGGTGTCGATGAAATCCTTAGGCAGTGCCATGTCGATTTCCTTTCCGCCGGTCTTGCCGACTATTACTATGAGACGCTCGTACATCACGCCTCGCGTTGACAAGACCATCATTCACCCGTATGCAATTATTGCCTAGTTTATTCGGGATTAAAGACCGTTCACGGAGTTACACCCCCTCTAAACCAATATAAACCCGCAGGTAGCTGGCTTGTAGGGGGTTTACCGTCTGGAACCGCGAACGGTATACGGCTATGCTGTGTCTCAGCGCCTAATCCGCAATGAAACGATTGGCTGAGACATGTATACCCCAGGGGATATAGCGGGCTCCATAAGAGATCAAATGAGACAGGACGGTGACAGATGAACACGCTCATGTTCTTCTATACCTTGGCAATACTGGTTATCTGTATTGTGACGGCAGTGCTTTCGCTTGCCGCCTATGCCTCGTCCCGTCGACGCTTCTTTATCTATGGCAGCGGCGTCTTTATTTGCTATGCCATCGAGATGACCGAGATCTTCTTTTTTGAATACACGTTGCAAAACGAGAGTTTTCCGGCCAGCGACTATTACTCAATTACCATGCCTGTGTTGCGGACCCTTGTGGCGACCGCTTCACAGGCTTTTATTTGGGCCATCGCCATGGACTTGCTCGACAAACATTCTAAAAAGCAGTTCGCTATCCCCGTCTTAACGTTTTTGCTGTGCGAGTCGCTGACTATCGTCGCTGTCCCCTCCGGCCCCATGCGTCAGTGGCTCTACTACACGATGCGTCAGGTATTCCTTGTCTTTGTGGGACTGTATATCTTTTGGACGGCTCATAAGAGTACAAAGGTTGAGCTAAAGGCACGCGTTAGCAACCAACGAAAGCACCTGATTATCGGCGCTATTCTGGTCGGCTGCATCGTTGCCGAGGACTTCTACAACATCCTTGTAGTCCCCATGAGTCTGGCACCCTCTTGGCTGCAGCTGTATCTATCCGAGCGCAACTTTAGCGAGAACGTCTTTGCGTGCTACTTTGCAATTCTGCTGATCATCTACTCCTACCACGTGCTTTCAATCCGCATGCAGGAGGCGCCCGAGGAAAAGAACGTCAGCGATCTTGATCGACACATCGAAGAGCAAATGCCCTTCTATCGCAACGCCTACAGGCTCTCCAACCGCGAGGCCGAGGTTTTGCGTCTGGTTGTGCTGGGCAAGTCGAACCAAGAGATTGCTGACGAGCTATTCCTTGCCGTGGGCACCGTCAAGACCCACATCCACAACATCCTGGTCAAAACCGAGCAGCAAAACCGCACCACGCTCATCCTCCACTTCTGGAAAGGGTGAGGTTACGCGGTTTTGCCAAACCGCGTAACGGCTCGACGCTGCAAACGCCCCTAGGCGGCAATCTGACGTTCAATCGTCGGTCGCGTACCGAAGTACGCTTCCCTCCTCTTTCACGTCACCTTGCTCGCCTAGGGGCGCTTTCGCTGACTTATGCTCAACCTGCGATTGTTCTGCTTTAGGTCGCCTATTCGCTGTAGCGGGTGGCGATGGCGGCTCGCACCATGCCGGTGCTCATGAGGTAGGTCACCAGGAAGTAGCCACCGTATGCTGCCAGGAAAATCGCGCAGGTGAGGCCCACGGTGCCGCCGATGCTCATATTTCCGAAAATGCTCACCAGCTCGATGATCACCTTAAGTGCCACAAAGGAGTGCGCCAAGCCCACCGCCAACGGGAACAGGAAGAACACCGCTTGTTGCGCCATCACCGAATGGCGAATCTGGCGGTCGTCGCAGCCGATCTGTGCCAGCACACGATAGCTGCGGCTGCCGTCGGCCACATTGGAGAGCTGCTGGATCGACAGTATCGCCGCGCATGCAACGACCAATACAAAGCCGATGTAGATGGCTAGGTAGCTAATAAGACCGTTCATTTGCGCTGCTTGCGTGTACATCTCGGAGCGTGTGATGAAGGTTCCCCACGACCCCGGCTCCTTGCCGTCAACGAGCAGATTGTCGAGCACAGTGTATTTAATACTCTCGTCTGCCTCGGTCGTATCCATCCCCTGTTTGTAGTTAACGAGCAGGCTACTGGAATACGGCTGCAGATTAAGTTGTGACAACAGCTCGTCGGCAACGACGACGGTACCCCCATTACTGCCCATCGCCGAGTTGGCGATGGCCGCCGTATCTTCGTCCGACTTATCGGTTGCGGGCTTGAGCGTATGCCCGCCCAAGGTAAGGGTATGGCCGCCAGCCATATACTTAGTGTACAGGTCGACCAGCTCGCCGCCCATATCACACGTGAGCAGATACTGGTCGTGACCGATGTGCACCGGCTCCTCGCCCATCATCTGACGCAGTTTGTTGTACTGGCTCGCCGGCGTCACAAACAGACCCATCGCATCGGCATTGCTACCCCCGAACGCCTTGGGAAGCTTTTCGCCCATGGCCTTGCACATTTCACTTGGAGTCACCGAAGGATCCGAACCGCCAAGCGGGTAACTCAGATACGAATCGATCTGCACATGCTCACCGGCAACATCGGCAATATTGACCTTCTTGCCGGTCTCGTCGTTGTTGTCCGCCGACTTGCTCTTACGATCGCCGTGCCATGGATCGCCGTGCCATGCGGAGTACAAATCGACCGTACTATCGGCCAGCACCATGCGATCGGCTTCAGACGGATTGATGTACTCTTTGTAGTAGTCGAGCGTATCGGGCGTGTAATAGACATACGTCTGTGACACGTCAACAGGGTTATAGCGCTCCAGGTTTTCGTTCATCACATTGGCAATCGACATACCGCACGTCACCGAGGTGATGGCCAAAAACAGGAGCATCGCGATGACGCCCATCGAAAAGCACACCGTGTTGACCTTGGCCGCAAGCTGGCGCACGGTAAACATGTTGAGGCCGCGCCAATACACGCCGCGCAGGCTCTGCAGCAGCTTGATGAGCATGCCCGAGAGTCCCCAGAACAGGGCAAAGGTGCCCACGGTAACCATAGCGGTCGTAATGCCAAACTGGTTCATGGCCTCTTGCAGCTTGCTGTCCGTCGCGGTTAGCGGGAACCCATCACGTAGCAGACGGTAATAGGCCACGCCCACAAGCACCACGCCCACGGCAAAGATGGCAATCGCAATCCAGGGGTTGCGCGTCTTGATGCTCTCGTTGCGACGCTCGGCACCCATAAGCTCGATGAGTTTGGTACGACGCACGGCGCGAAGGTTCAGCAGTAGCGTGAGCACAAACATTACGAGCATGCAGGCAAGAGTCAGATTGAACGCATGCACCGAGAAAAAGAAGTGGAAATTGGCAATCTGTGTCTTAAAAAGCGAGGCCGTAAAGAACGTCATGAGCTGGGAGAGTCCCACACCCAGCACAATGCCGGCGACAAAGGCCACGACCGAGACAATCACCGTCTCGAGCGCCATGATCGTGGCGACGCGTCCGCGCCCCATGCCGAGCACCTGATACAGGCCAAACTCCTTCTTGCGGCGTTTCATGATGAAGTTATTGGCATACACCATCAAAAAGGCCATGACACCGGCCAAAAAGTACGTCAGGTCGCCGAGCATGCTGCCCATAACCTGCGCCAAGCCCTCTTCATCGATGCCGGCGATGTCGACCTGCATCGAAATGGTGTTAAAGGCATAGAAGACCGTGACGCCCAGGGTGAGCGTCAAAAGGTAGACGAGGTAGTCGCGGCCGGCGCGGCGGACGTTGCCCCAAGCGAGTTTACAGAGCATCGGAGCCCTCACCGCCCATCATGGCAACGACCTCCATAATGCGGTCGAAGAACTCTCGGCGGTCGGTGTCGCCGCGGCGCAGCTCGGTGAAGATCTTGCCGTCGCGGATAAACAGCACACGGCTCGTGTAGCTGGCGGCAAAGCTGTCGTGCGTGACCATGAGCACCGTAGCGCGCAGGCGGCGGTTGAGGGCCTCCAGGCTCTCGAGCAGCAGGCGAGCGCTCTTGGAATCGAGGGCGCCGGTGGGCTCGTCAGCCATAATCATGGTGGGGTCGGTGACCAGCGCGCGAGCCGCGGCAACGCGCTGCTGCTGACCGCCGGACATCTGGTAGGGATACTTGTCGAGCACCTGACTGATGGACAGACGCGCTGCAACATCCTGCACGCGAGTCGAGATCTCTGCCGAGTTTGTGCGGGCGATGGTGAGCGGCAGGGCAATATTCTCGCGTGCCGTGAGCGTATCGAGCAGGTTGGAGTCCTGGAAGATAAAGCCGAGCTCCTCGCGGCGGAACTGCGAAAGCTTAGCCTGCTTCATGCGTGTTACGTCCTGGCCGTTGATGCGGATGGTGCCGCTCGTGGCGCTATCGATGGTCGACACGCAGTTGAGCAACGTCGACTTGCCCGAGCCCGAGGCGCCCATGATGCCAACGAATTCGCCGCGGTTGACGGTAAAACTGACGTCGTTGAGCGCGCGGGTCACGTTGCCCAGCGCTCCATATACCTTTTCGAGATGCGCGACCTCCAGTACCGGGGTCGCCATGTGCGTGGTTTGCATACCGAGTCCTTTCTTGCGATTAGTCTACGGCATCTATAGTCGCAAGAAGACGAGTCAGCTACCATCGATATGGCTTACGCTTGCCTTACCGTTGTGTAAGGTACGGGTAGCTACCCTGCCACGTGTTGATATTGAGAGAGGACTCCTGTTGAAGACTGTTCATGTTGCCGCTGGGATCATTCGCAAGGATGGATCCGACGAGTTACTGGCCGTGCAGCGCGGCTATGGCGACATGCAGGGACTTTGGGAGTTCCCAGGTGGCAAGCTCATGCGCGGCGAGACGCACGAGGACGCCGTACGCCGCGAGCTTATGGAAGAGTTGCAGGTAAAAGTCACCAACCTGCGCGATTTCTATACCGTTGAGTACGACTACCCCGATTTTCATCTCTCCATGGAGTGCTACTACTGCTCGCTCGCCGATGAATCCGATGAGCCCCAGAAGCACGACCGTCAGCTCGATATCCGCTGGATTCCGCGCACCTCGCTTGCCACGGTTGAATGGATGCCCGCCGACAAGGGGCTTATCGATGCACTGATTAAGTTGAAGGAAGATCGGCTTGAGGCCAACGGCACTGCCAACGACGCCGAGGCCACCACGACCGACGAGCCCGCCACCAAACCCAAGCGCGCACCTAAGCGCCGTAGCAAAAAGCGCCCCAAACCAGGTCTGCTCGACGGCATCGATACCTCGGACCTTTCCGCCGACGAGCGTGAGCTCGTGCGCCGCCGCGCCGCCATCAAAAAGTCCATGAAGGGCAACAAGCGCGCTAACACCAAACCCGAGCTGCTCGTTCGCCAGCGCCTGCGGGCAGCGGGCCTTACGGGTTATCGCTTGGAATGGAAGGTTCCCGGTAAGCCCGACATCGCCTTTCCCGGGCGCAAGATCGCCATCTTCGTCAACGGCTGCTTTTGGCACCGCTGCCCCAAGTGCAACCCTAGCCAGCCCAAGCGCAACGTTGAGTTTTGGGAGGCAAAGTTCCGTCGCAACGTCGAGCGCGACCGCGCTGCCGTGGCAGCACTCACTCAAATGGGCTGGACACCCATAACCATCTGGGAATGTGAGCTCAAGAAAGACCGCATCGACGCCACGATGGAAAAGGTCATCGAGCAGGTGCGGGCCGCAGCGCCGCAGCGCTAGGAACGAGCCGTCCACACGCCCCACACAGGCGAGCCACATCCGCGCCACAAACCTTAGAAAGCCCTTAAGCTCCCAACCTTTCAAGAGTGTTACTCGATGGCTTTGACCTGCGGTTTCATCGTAACATCAAACCAGGTTAAGCCTTTCTTTAGCGCTTCTTTGCGACAGCCGCGGCATAATACTGCCAACGCACGGGACCTAGCAGCACACCCCGTGCGCAACCTTTTGGTGGACATCGAGGAGGCCGCATAAGCATGCATTCTTCCAATGACGCAGCACAGCAGCCATCCCTAAAACATGCAAACCTTTTCTCCTTCCCCCCGACACAGAGAAACGGCCTCCTCGACTCCCCAACCCCAAAACCCAAACGCTCAACCGACCAGAACCTCAACTTGCGAGCATCGTTCGAAAAGCTCCAAGCATCCCTAGACAAAACCTTCCCCAACCAAGCTCGGGCATACTAGCCCCTCATCAACAAAGAAGCCCTGACGCCCCATCCTTTCCGCCCCAACGCCACAAGGGCGATCGAGCAGGACGGCTTGGGCGGGTCCCCGTACTTAGTTTCCAAAATCATTCCGCAGCGCGAAGGCCCCCGTTGCCTCGCTTCTACGAAGCGTTGGCAACGGGGGCCTTCATGCGCGAGGACGTTTTGGAAACTAAGTACGGGGACCCGCCCAAGCCGTCCGGTGGGATCAGAGTACCCTTGCTGTTACTCTGCTTTGCCCACGGAGTTGAGGTTGGTCATGCGGATCTTAACCAGCTCGGTGATCTCACGCATGCCCTCCTTGGCCGGCTTCTTGGGATCGAAGCAGGCGGGGTTCTCGGCCATGTAGGCCATGAAGCCCTTGGTGTAGGCCTGACGCAGCTCGGTGGCGTAGTTAACCTTGCAGATGCCGTTCTTCACAGCCTCGGCAACCTGCTCATCGGGCACACCGGAGGTGCCGTGCAGGACCAGCGGCACGTCAACGGCGTCGCGGATGGCCTTGACCACGGACTGCTCGATGTGCGGATCGCTCGTGTACACACCGTGGCTGGTGCCAACGCCAATTGCGAGGGAGGTGCAGCCGGTACGCTCGACGAACTCCTTGGCCTCGGCCGGATCGGTGTAGGGGCTCTCGCCCTCAACCGCGGGACCGTCGTCCTCCTTGCCGCCAACCTTACCGAGCTCGGCCTCGACGGGCACGCCCATGGCGCGGCCAGCATCGGCGACGGACTTGGTCAGAGCGATGTTGTCCTCGAAGGACTCGTGCGAACCGTCAATCATGACAGAGGTGTAGCCAGTGCGGAAAGCCTGCATGCAGCGGTCATAGCCATCGCCGTGATCGAGGTGCAGAGCGACGGGCACGGAAGCGCGCTCGGCGGCAGCCTTGACCATGCCGTAGAAGTAGTCCAGACCAGCGGTCTTGATGGTGCCCGGGGTGGTCTGCATGATGACGGGGGACTTGGTCTCCTCGGCAGCGGCCAGAACGGCCATAACAAACTCGAGGTTCTCGACGTTGAACGCGCCGACGGCGTAGTGGCCGGCCTGAGCGTCCTTGAGCATCTTTTCGGTGGTAACAAGTGCCATGAGCGTTTGCTCCTCTCCCTCGCCCGCATCTGGACATCGGGCGTAGTTGTTCACAAGGCGTTTTACCTTGCTTTTTGCTGCGCTCATTGTATGAAATTCAGCGGCTTTACACGCGCGAGATATTGAGCCCATGCAGGTCAATACCGTCGTTTTTGAAAAGTAAACGGAAGGAATATGAGCCGAGTGGACATGTTCGATATTGAATTTTGGGCGTTCAGCGTCTTTCTTTTATAGAAAAGATAAGTAATCGAAAGGTGTTTTCTTACTCAAAAAGAAAATGAACGAAAATAGAGTCAACACAATTCCTGCAAATTTAGCCGAGAATGGAGCAAGCATGGCCCAAGCCACCAACCGTGCTTTTGCCGACGAACGCCGTACCGCCATTATGGAAATGCTCGATCATAACGCCTCGGTGCAGGTAGCAGAAATCGCCCAGACCTTTGGCGTGTCCTCCGTCACCGCCCGCGCCGACCTGGACGCGCTCGCCGAAGCAGGCAAGCTGCGCCGCACACATGGTGGTGCCGTATCGCTCCACAAACGCCTGACCGTCTCCACGCAGGATCGCCGCATCAATGTCAACGTCGCTGCCAAGCAGGCCATTGCGCAAAGCGCCATCGAGCTCGTCAATGACGGCGACACGCTGCTCGTCGACTCGGGCACCACGGCGCTCGAGTTCGTCCGGCTCCTCGACCAGCGCGACGGCATCACCGTCATCACGGCAGACATTACCATTGCCGATTACATCGACGAGAGCATGCCCTCGGTCGATGTTGTCATGCTGGGCGGGGCGCTGCGCAAAGGCCATCGTTATTTGTACGGACCGCTCACTATGCAGGCGCTCCAAATGGTCCATGCCGATCTGGCCGTCATGTGCCCCGGCGCCTTTGTCTCCAGCTGCGGCTTTACGACCGACTTTCCCCAGATGGCCGAGACCAAAACGGCTATGATCGCCGCGGCCCATCAAAGCGTCGCCCTCATGGACGCCAGCAAGGTTAACGGACGCGGCATGTACCGCTTTGCCGAGCTGACCGATGTCGACACCATCGTGATGGACCGTGACCCCGATCATGCCGTCGCCACCTCAATCGCCGAGATCGTCGACAACGCCCGCCCAAATCTCCTCATCGCCGGCGCTTAAACAAAAACCACCACAAAGGTCTCCTTTGTGGTGGTTGAGCCTCAGAAGTGAATGTGTCGCTACTTGGACAGCTCGTCGGCGAGGGCCTCGATCTGGGCGCGCGAGGCGTCGTTGAGCGAGCCCAGCACAGTCACCTTGTTCTGCGTCAGGGTGATGTCCTTCATGCCCTCGAGCTCCTTGGTCATAACCTTGGCAGCTGCGGGCGCCCAGGAACCGGACTCGACAAGCGCCACGGTGCGGTTCTGGTAGGCATGCTCGGCGAGCGTGTGAATAAAGGTGCTCATGCACGGGAAGATCTCGCCCTGATAGGTAATGGAGGCGAGCACCAGACGGTCGTAGCGGAACGCGTCCTCAACGGCCTCGGCCATGTCGTCGCGAGCCAGGTCAAAGACGGAGACCTTCTGACCGCGAGCCTCGAGCGCAGATGCGAGCTCCTCGACGGCAGCCTTCAGATGGCCATACACGCTCGCATAGGCGATCGTGATGCCCTCGTCCTCGGGCTGATAGCTCGACCAGGTGTTATAGGTGTCGAGGTAGTAGCCCAGGTTCTCGGTCAGCACGGGGCCGTGGAGCGGGCAGATGATCTGAATGTCCAGGCCGACGGCCTTCTTGAGAACGGCCTGCACGAACTTGCCGAACTTACCGACGATGCCAAAGTAGTAGCGGCGAGCCTCGCAGGCCCACCCTTCCGGATCCTCGATGTCGTTGGCGCCGAACTTGCCAAAGCCGTCGGCACTAAAGAGCACCTTGTCGGTGGACTCGTAGGAGAAGAGCACCTCGGGCCAGTGAACGTTGGGAGCGCCGATAAAGGTCAGGCTGTGGCCGCCCAGGTCGAGCACATCGCCCTCTTTGACGACCATCTTGCGCTCGGGGTAGTCGGTGCCAAAGTAGTTGACCATCATGCGGAAGGCGCCCATGCTGGCCACAATCTGTGCCTGGGGATAGCGCTCCATAAAGGCGGCGATACCGGCGGAGTGATCGGGCTCCATATGATGGACAACCAGGTAGTCGGGCGTGCGGCCATCGAGCACGGTCTCGAGGTTACCGAGCCACTCGTCGACAAAGCCAGCGTCGACCGAATCGGCGACAGCGATTTTATCGCCCAAGATAACGTAGCTGTTATATGCCATACCGTTCTCGGACACGTCGTACTGGCCCTCGAACAGGTCAATGTCGTGATCGTTGACGCCAATGTAGCGGATATCCTTGGTGATCTCCATCAGGCAAAGCCTCCTAGATAGACAAAAGAGCTCGTCTATCATAGCACTCGTCTTTAGAGCCACAGCTATCTGCCGGCAACCTTACCGATTGTTATTTAGGCGGAATATACCGCCGTTGACCTGCAAAAACTATACGCGATGAGCTGCCGTGGTATGTCGAATGATAAGCTGGCCGGGAATACGAATGGCAACGGTTTTGCCCGCCGTACCCGCCTCGGGAACCGCATGCTCGAACACCTCGCGTCCGCGCTGATGTAGATCGAATCGCACGGTCGTGAGCTCGTTGTGTGCCACAAAATCATCGAGCGAATCGTCGACACCCACCACGCTCACGTCCTCGGGCACGCGCAGACCGCTATCGCGCAGCGCGGCAATCGCGCCATTTGCCATCTGGTCGTTTGCCGCGTAAATCGCCGTCATGGTGCGGTCGTGCTCGGCCAGATATCTGCCGGCCTCGTAACCGCTGTTGGCAGACCAGTCTCCCTCGAGCGGCGCCTGCGGCTGAATGTGTTTACGCTCGAGTGCATCCTGCCAGCCAGCGCGACGAAATTGCTCGTCGACCGAGAACGACGGGCCGCCAATATAGCGAATCTGCTCGTGCCCCAGCTCAAACAGGTGATCCATAAGCAAGAGCGAGCAGCCGTAATGATCGGAGTCGACCGTGGTCACCCGCGGGTGCGCGTACATGGTAACGATGACCGTGCCAATGCCCGGCAGTGGATCAAACGTCTCAAAATCGGGCGCCATGCGGCTCATGCCGATGATGATGCCGTCCACCGGCAATGCGGCCATACGACGCGTGGCCTCGGCAAGCGAAAACTCCTCGGTCTTGGACATCTCGACCAGCGTGATGGCGCAATTATGCTCGCGAGCAGCGCTGGCGATGCCGTCAATCATTGAGAGGTTGCCAAACTTGGTGACATCGTTGACGCACAGGCCGACCGAATGGTAACGGCCGTCACGCAGCGAGCGACCGGCATAACTCGGACGAAAGCCGAGCTCTTGCATAGCGGCCTGCACGCGCTGGCGCGTCTGCTCGTTAACGTTGGGCAAGCCGTTGGCGACGCGTGAAACCGTCTGCTGCGAAACGCCGGCAGCGCGGGCGACGTCGGCCATGGAGACCGGACGCGTACCTGTATCGTTGGACGGGCGCCTTGCCACAGGATCACCTTCACCCTTGCGAGATCTGAATAGCGTGAATGCCGGCCCGGGCAGGGGTTTAGCCCGCGCCGAGGCCCGCTATCGTCGGACGCATGTTAACGTACTCTACTTTTTCAATCCGCATCTCTTCTGCTTTATAAGTCCATACGGCAATACCGTTCACGGCTGAATTTCTACCGATTACCAGATTCTCAAAAAGTGACAAGAGTTGTGTTATGAGTACGTTAACATAGCCCGTAACGTGCGGCATCGTGAACACTTGGTTCATGCTGCTTCAAGTTGTTAACGTACTCATAACGGCGCAAAACTTACCCGTACGCGCCAAGGAAAGGACTCCGATGACCACCCCCGACGAAAAGACACTCGCCACGCTCACCAAGCTGTTTGAGGAGGAGTTTGGCCCCATCGGCGACCGCCAGGTGCTCTATGTGCACGCGCCCGGCCGCTCCGAGATCAGTGGCAACCACACTGACCACGAGGGTGGCCACGTTATCGCCGGCTCGCTCGATGTCGCTGTCGACGGCATTGCCGTGGCGACCGACACCAACAAGGTTCGCGTTGCCGACGAGGGCTATCCCACGTTTGAGATCGCACTCGACACGCTAGACGTTCAGGAGTCCGAGAAGGGCACGTCCGCGAGCCTCGTCCGCGGCATGGCCCGCGAAATCGCAGCGCTTGGTGTTGAGCCCCACGGCTTCGACTTCGCCTTCACCTGCTCTGTCCCCTCGGGCGGCGGCCTTTCCAGCTCCGCTGCTGTCGAGGCGGCATACGGTCGCGCCATGGAGACGCTCTGGGGCGCACCCGCCATCGAGCCCGTCGCGCTCGCCCAGATGAGCCAGCGCACCGAGAACAACTATTACGGCAAGCCCTGCGGTCTGATGGACCAGGCCGCTGTGTGCCTGGGCGGCCTCGCCTACATGGACTTTGAGGACCAGGCTCAGCCTAAAACCCAAAAGCTCGAGCTCAACTTTGAGGATCACGGCTATGCGCTCGTGCTCGTTAAGGTCGGTGCCGATCACGTGGCAGCCACCGACGACTACGCCGCCGTTCCGCGCGAGATGCAGGACGTCGCCGCCGAGTTTGGCAAGGAACGCCTGTGCGAGGTCGATGTTGCCGACTTTGACGCCAAGCTCCCCGAGCTGCGCGCCAAGCTGGGCGACCGCGCCTGCCTGCGCGCCGTTCACTACTGGTACGAGAACGGCCTGGTCGATAAGCGCTGGGCAGCCCTCAACGCCGGCGACATCGATCAGTTCCTGGTCCTGACGCGCGAGTCCGGCGCCAGCTCTGCCATGTACCTGCAGAATGTCGTTGCCAAGCTGGGCTCCGAGCAGCCTTCCATGTACGCGCTTGCTCTTGCCGAGCATGTGCTCGACGGCCGTGGCGCCGTGCGCATCCACGGTGGCGGCTTTGGTGGCACCATCCAGGCCTTCGTGCCGCTCGATCTGGTCGACACCTTCATTGCCAAGATGAACGGCTGGCTGGGCGAGGGTTCTGCCCGCCACTACGCTATCTCTGACAAGGGGGCTTACGCGGCATGGCTGTAATGACTGACGTGCGCGAGGCCGCGCAGAACCTGATCGAGTACGCTATCCACCGATCGATGATCGGCCAGGACGATCGCATCTGGGCATACAACACCATTTTGGAGTGCATCGGCGCCACGGGCCCCGCACTCGACATGGCCTGGGCGCTCCAGGTTGAGAGACTCTCGCTCTTGCACCCCGATACGCTCCCCGATTTTGACCTGGAGGGCACGCTTGCCGCGCTTTCCGAGGCCGCCGTTGTCAACGGTGCCGCCGAGGACACGGCATCGGGCCGCGACCGCATCGCCATGCGCATCATGGGCGTGCTGATGCCGAGGCCTTCGGTTGTAAACGAGGAATTCAACGGCCGCATGGGCGTCAACGAGCCCCGCGCCGCGACCGACTGGTTCTACGGTCTGTGCTGCGACGCCGGCTACGTGCGTCGTGCCGCCATCGCGCGCAATATCAAATGGAGCACCCCCACCAACTGGGGCGACCTGGAGATCACCATCAACCTGTCAAAGCCCGAAAAGGATCCGCGCGACATTGCCGCGGCCGGCGCCGCAAAGAACACGGGCGAGAAGTATCCCGCCTGTCAGCTCTGCATCGAAAACGAGGGGTATCCCGGACGCTCCGCCGCAGCCGACGGCGGCGCTCACCCCGCCCGCCAGAATCTGCGCGTTATCCCCATCCAGCTCGACGACGAGCGCTGGGGTTTCCAGTACAGCCCGTACGCGTACTTTAACGAGCACTGCATTGCCATGAGCTCCGAGCATCGTCCGATGCACGTCGGCCGCAAGGGTCTGACCTGCCTGCTCGATTTTGTGGACCTGTTCCCGCACTACTTCATCGGCTCCAACGCCGACCTGCCTATCGTGGGCGGCTCGATTCTGTCGCACGACCACTTCCAGGGCGGCGCGCACGAGTTCCCCATGATGCACGCAGCCGAGGTCTCACAGTTTAGCGTGCCCGGTTTTGACCAGGTCAGCGGCACCGTGCTGCAGTGGCCGCTCTCGGTGCTGCGCCTGCGCTCGCACGACCGCAGCGCGCTGCTCGACGCCGCCGAGAAGATTATCCTCGCCTGGCGCGAATGGACCGATGAGTCTGTAGGCGTCATCGCGCACACAGCCGACGGCGTGGCGCACAACACCGTGACGCCCGTCATCCGCCGCGTCGACTCCCGCGGCAATGCCGGCGGCGAGATTTACGAGGCCTACCTGGCGCTTCGCTGCAACATCACGACCGACGAGCATCCGCTGGGCGTGTTCCACCCGCACGCCGAGTATCACCATATTAAGAAGGAGAACATCGGCCTGATCGAGGTTATGGGTCTGGCAATTTTGCCGCCGCGCTTGGTTCCCGAGCTCGGCGCTGTACGCGAGCACCTGCTGGCGGCCAAGGCCGATGCCACCTACGACCTTGCCGCCGCACTCGAGGGCGATGATCTTTGCCGCAGCCACGCCGCATGGGCCGAGGACGTTTTTGCCCGCCGCGCCGACGAGCTTACGGCGGACAACGCCATCGATATCCTGCACGAGGAGGTCGGCGTGGTGTTTGGCCACGTGCTCGACAACGCCGGCGTCTTTAAGTGGGACGAAGCCGGCCGCGCCGCCCAGCAGCGCTTTATCGACTCGCTGTAAGAATCCCTTGGGGACGGAGGAAAACGGATCATTTCGTCTTCAAGACAACGGCGCCCGCCGGCAACATCGCCGACGGGCGCCGTTTTTGAGTGTAGTCATTGGGGACGTTCTTAAACGACTAGTCATTAAAGAACGTCCCCGATGACTAATGACTCGAGCGTGGAAAATCTCCCACTTTGAGCTCGTATGGGCACCAAAAGCGGGAGATTATCCACGCTCATTCTATTAGGAGTCGCAACCGCTACAACTCTACGACCTCAACACTGTTGTAGACCTCGTCCCAGCGGTCCATGACCAGGTGGCCGGTCTTGGGATCCATGGCGTTGAGCTTGCCGCAGGTATTGGCGGTCTTGAGCACCGTGACGTCGTCGGCACCAGCAGCAATCGCATGCGCAAAGCCGGCGATGGTCGAGTCGCCGGAACCCGTCGCGTTCACGGCCGCAATCGCGGGCGTCTTGGCGCGGAACGCGCGACCCTCATGGAAGCCCACCGAACCGGCAGCGCCCATCGAAACGACAACCCAGGGAATACCGGCAAAGCGACCATCGGCGGCAAGCGCCTCGCGCAGGGCATCGACATCATCAGTCGTAAAGGACGTACCCAGCAGGCCGTTAATCTCGGTCAGGTTGGGCTTTACGAGCTCAGGCTTAGCGTCGGACTCCAGCGCGGCCTCCAGCGATGCACCCGAGGTGTCGAGCAGCACCTTGGCGCCCGCCTTCTCGGCGATCTTGACGAGCTCGGCATAGTAGCCGGCATCGACACCACGCGGCAGCGAGCCCGAAAGCGTCACAACGTCCGCCTTCGCTGCAAGCTCGGCGAACTTAGCCGTAAAGGCCTCGAGCTCGGCCGGGGCGATCTGCGGGCCGCTCTCCAGCAGCTCGGTCTGATTGCCCTCGTGCAGGATATTCAGACAAATGCGCGTCTCACCGGCGATGGGCACAAAGTCGTTCTTGACGCCGTCGGCATCCATAAGCTCAGCCATATAGGCACCCATGTGGCCGCCGAGCAGGCCAGTCGCGAGCACGTCGTCGCCCAGCTGCAGCAGCACGCGGCTCACGTTGAGGCCCTTGCCGCCAGCGGTCTTTTCGGGCGTCACGCGGTTCACGTCGTCGATGATCAACTTGTCGAGCTGATAGCGCGTATCAATCGACGGGTTCATGGTAACGGTCAGAATCATATTGAACTCCTGTTTCCGGGGCACGACACGCGCTACCCCAAATATACGATAGCTCGTTAAAGGATCTCGATCTCAAAGCCGCGAGTAACTGTCTCCCCCGGCTTGGCCACCAGGCAGCCGCGCTTGTGCTCCAGGATATCGTCCTCGTCGGAGCAGGTGGACAGGCCGCCCCACGGTTCCACGGCCACAAAGTCGCCCTCGGGCTTGCTCCACACAATCAGGTACGGCATATCGGGGAACGTCAGGCGCACGCCCTTGTCCTCGGTTTTCTTGGTAAGCGTAACCACGCGGCTCTCGAGTACGTCAAAGATGGTCTCTGCGAAGTCAAAGAGTTCGTGGGTCAGCGGCAGGTCATGGCCAACCATCGGGTTCTTGCTGCGATGCTCAACATCAATCAGGCCCGTCGAGGGAACGGCAGTACAGAGCTCGGCGGCCTCGCGCTGCTCAAAACGGAGCTCGTAGTCGTCATAGGACTCGCCCTCGTCGAGCGGGCACTTAAAGCCGGGGTGGCCGCCCACAAAAAACGGCATGTCCTCGGTGCCCTCATTGGTCACCTCGTACGACACAGCCACCTTTTCCGCATCGATCGTGTAACGAGCAACGATCTTAAACGGATACGGGTACTGCTCGAGCAACTCGGCATGGTCGGCAGAGCTTAGGCTCAGCGCAACCATGTTGTCGCTCTGCTCCTCGAGCTTCCACTCCTGTTTGCGCGCAAAGCCGTGACGGGCGAGCTTAACCTCGCGGCCGCCCATGGTCATTGCGTGACCGTCGCGAAGGCCGCCGCAGATCGGGAAACAAATGGGTGCCTGGCCCGACCAGACCGCCGGGTCGCCCTGCCACAGGTACTCACGGCCGTTGGCCGTAATAGAAGTGAACGATCCGCCAGCCGTGCTCAACGCAATGCGGACAGAGCCGTTATCAAGAACAAACTCCATGGGAATCTACTCCTTCACATATCATCTCGCACGATCCATTGTGAACGTCGTGCCTTTAGCAGAAAGGTAATGAGGCAGCGCCGCAAACAAAAGAACAATGCACGTCCAGCCCGCTGGGCCAATTGGGCTGATAGCAAACCGGCCCGCGCCCCATCACAGAAACGCGAGCCGTCAACGGACTAGTTAATTACGCCGGATACCCACTAATCATGGTATTCGCCGCGGTCCCACTTCTCGAGGAACTCGTCAAAGAAGTGCGGGTCGGCCTGAGCCTCGGCATCGGCCTTGTTGCAGGCATCGATCTTGGCGATCAGAGCATCGTGCTCGGGGGTCTTCTCGTAGGGCTCCTCCAGGAAGGCAAGCATGATATCGGCCATCAGGAACTCGCCGGTAATCTTGCCGCCAAAGCCCACGATGTTGGCGTTGAGCTCGCGACGGGCATACAGGGCAGAGGTCATGTCGCGAACCAGGGCGCAACGGGCGCCGGGAACCTTGTTGACGGCGTTGGTGATGCCGATGCCGGTGCCGCACAGGGCCACGCCAAAGTCGGCCTTGCCGCTGGCAACAGCCTCGCCCACGGCCTTACCGTAGATGGGATAGTGCGTACGGGTGTGGCTGTAGGTGCCGCAGTCGAGCACCTTGTAGCCAGCCTGCTCCAGGCGGTCGGCCAGATAGATCTTCTCGTCCGTAACGATATGGTCGCAACCGATTGCGATGGTCTTCTTCATCAGAACGTCCTTTCGTCTGAATTCACAAGTTGAGGTAGAAGTTCGAGTTCTCGGTGGCTCTCGTTAGGCCATCTTATTGAGCATGTCGACACGGATCTGGTGACGGCCGCCGGCGTACTGGGCGCGCAGGAACTCGCGGGCGATCTTCTTGGCGACCTCGGTGCCCACAACGCCCGGGCCCATGGTGACCATACGCGAACCGTTGTGCTCGCGGGTCATGTAGGCGGAACGCTCGTCGGAAATGTTGGCAACGACCATGCCCTTGATCTTGACGGCGGCCATATAGGAGCCGACGCCGTACTTATCGAATGCGAAGCCCTGGGAATCCTTGTGCTCCAGCAGGTCCTTGGCAACGGCGGTCGCGGAATCGACAAAGTCCGCGGCAGGGGTCTCGGAATAGTCGACGACCTCGTGACCGTCGGCGATGAGCATCTCCTTGATGGACTCCTTCATCGACATACCGTCGGCATCGGAAGCGATTACAACCCTCATGACATCCTCCTTGAGAGATACGCAGGTGCGTAGTTTCTGTTTGGAAGTGTTGAATCGCGTTCAGGTCCGGGCATCTGAATGTGCGGTTCTTCACTGTTCATGTTTATTTGAACACATTCGAACATCAACTGCAAGAATTATTTGTTTATCTTTGTTCTTTTTTGAACAAATACCGTTTACGGATGATTGCTGGCCGTTTGGGCCCGGCGCGGACGTAGCGACCATGTGTTCAACAAACAAAAGGGCGGCCGAGAACGTGTCTCGGCCGCCCTTCTTGCGGCTGATCTTCCAAAGATCGCGTTGCCGCCTACTCAACCTGCCCGCTCTTCTTGGCATGTTTGGACGGAGCGCTCAGGAAACGACCCGTCAGATAGTTCGCGGGACCGGAAACATCGATCCCCAGCAGTACGTGTCCCAGCCACAGAAACGCCACGAGCACCAGCAGCGGGATAACGCACGAAGTCACGATCATCACGATGACGCCTTCAATCAGATCGGTCACCTGCTGCACGATCTCATCGGTCATCTGCTTGGCGCCGCTGGTCACCGACGTAACAAGGCTCGAGGCCCCATCAGTCAACTGCTCGAGCACGTTTTTGGACTCCGTGGCCTCGGATTTTTTCTTGTTCGATTTTGAGCTGGTCTCGGCTGACTTGTCCGTGGTGTCGGCCGCATCCGCAGCGTCCGCAGCCTTTTGCTCAGCTTGCTCAATACTTACGCGATACGTTTCATCGACCTTCTGCGACACCCATACGCTCGCGGGCACGAGCGCCATGCCGATCACGGCAACCACCAGCACGCGCGTCGCCACACGGCGCAGGACAGCGCTCGTGCTCCAGCGCCCGTGAATGCCGAGCGACACCGCAAAGAGCACCAACGCAAACGGGATTAAGATGCCCAAGCCAACCGACCACAAAATGGTCAGCAGGTATTTCTCGAGGTAGAGCACGGCAAGCACGATGCCCAAGTTACCCGAAAGCTGCGCGAGCTGCTCGGCAACCGGCGTTCCCGTATCGCCCGGCAGTGCAGTGATACCCGCAGATAGGGCGACGCACGAGGTCGTGAGCGCCAAAACATTGCCCTTCTTTTGATCGATGACCTCGATGGTGGAGTCCCAAGTCTTGGTATCGGCAAAATGCGGACGAGCCACAAAGCCCGACAGTAGCGCCAGCACCACGAGCGCAACGATAAAGCCAATCTGCAGCTTTTTGTTTGCGCACACGACATCGGACAGGCTGGGCTGCAGCTCGGTTACCGTCGTATGCTCGGTTATCTGGACAGGACGCCCATGGGCCATCTCATGCGCGTCTCTTTTTTGTATTGACCCGTTATCCGGCATTTGGATACCTCCTCAGTCCGGCGTTTAATGCGAAAGGAAGTATACCCACCGAGCAAAAATCGAACGGGAGGACAACGGTGCGCACCAAGACTGTCCCCAATGACTAGTCGTTTAAGAACGTCCCCAATGACTATCTCGAGATGAGTTGCGGGGAGGAGGACAGAAAAAGCCCTGCTGCGGGTGGCGGCAGAGCTTTTGGAAGGGGACTTGGTTGTGAGGGCTCGTTAGGCGAGCTTGGCCTCGAGCTCGGCGATGCGCTTGTAGGCATCGATGGTAAAGCGGGCCTGCTTCTCCAGGATCATAGTGGTCATGAGGGTGTCCTGAGCGTGAGCCATGATGAAGGTCATCTCCATCTCGCCACCGCCGGCCTCCTGCGAAAGCAGCTTGGTCTGCGTGTCGTGGGCACCGATGAGCGCATCGCTGGCATCCTTGTGCAGCTGCTCGGCCTTCTCAAAGTCACCCTCGCGAGCAGCATCGAGCGCTGCAAGCAGATCGGTCTGGGCGTCACCTGCGTATGCGACAATCTCGAATCCAACCATCGAGATTTCTTCTTTGGTTGCCATGTTGCGTTCCTTTCACATATGAACCAATGGAGAGCATCGCGTCCGGGCATACGCGCTGCGTTGTGTATGACAGAAACAATAACATTCAAACAAAAAAGAACAGCGCAAAACGTAATTTCAAGCTATGAACGGTCAATTTTTGCCCGTGAACGGTTTTTAAACCAATCTGAACAATATCGAACACAGTTAGCGGCAACCCAAACAGACCCGCGCCCTAGCGTACATCGCGTACCGTATCGCCCTCGACGAGCACGCCCGGAAACAGCACGTGCTCCACACCGGGTTCAACGCCCTCGGCGCCGGCAATCTTGTCAACCGCCCACATGCCGACGCGCTTGTTGTCAAAGCGCACCGTAGTCAGGCGACAATCGGGCACGATGTCGCCCAGACTGTCATCAACACCCACCACGCTCACATCCTCGGGCACGTGCTTTCCGCGCGACTCGAGCCCGCGAATGCAGCCATATGCCATGGCATCGTTGGAGGCATAGATGGCAGTACAGGTCGGATCATCCGCCAGAGCCTGGCCTGCGGCATATCCGCTCTGTGCCGTCCAGTCGCCGCGCACGAGCTGCGGGGGCTCAATGCCATGCGCGCGCAATGTCTCGCGCCAGCCTTCCTCGCGCCGCATGCCTGAAAGCGAGCGCTCGGGGCATGAGATAAAGTGCACAGTCTTGTGCCCCCGCCCCAGCAAGTACTCGACCACCTGGCGCGAACAATCGAACTGGTCGTTATCGACCGTTGAACAGAGCGGGTGCTCCAACATCGTAACGAGCACCGTCTGCATACCGGGCAGCGGCTCGAAGGTTCCAAAGTCCGCCGGCATGCGGTTCATAATCACAACCATGCCATCCACCGGCAGTGCGCTCATGCGCGACGATGCGCTCTCGAGGGTATACGGATGCCCGTCTACTTTAGTGAGGGTGATGGCATAGCCATGTTTGTCGGCCGCGGCGGCAAAGCCCTCCATACGGTCAAGGTTACCGGTACCGGTAATGTTGAACATGGCGACGCCGACGGTCTTAAACTTGCCACGGCGCAGCGATCGACCGGCAAAATTGGGGCGATACCCCAGCTCGCGCATGGCGGCACGCACGCGTTCCTTGGTCTCGGGGCGCACGCTGGGCGAATCGTGCACGGTGCGCGAGACCGTCTGCTCCGAGACGCCCGCGAGACGCGCCACATCCTTAACGGATACCGATTTTTTAACAGCGGCCATAGGTCGATCTTTCTATGTCAACGATGCCATTGGTGGCACCTTGCGCAGTCATTTTTACCGCCTTCAAGTATATCCAACGCCTCCCCCACCATACGCTCACCACCCAAAACCTACCGTTCACCGACATTTTTGCTTCCCCGAACGGCTTTTGTCGCCCAAATGTTAACGTTGCCATTGTGCAAGCACAGAGCCACCGGGCGGCTCAAACGTTTACGCATAAGGAATCGACGGTTCGCAGGCACAGGAACCACCGGTTCGCGTCTTTTTTTGTGTCTCAAAATGGCAACGTCAACATTTTGGCAACCGAACGTCAAAAGCTACCATCGTTGCTAACCCACCGACTCTTAGGAGCATTGCATGGAGCAACTCATCGCCATCATCGAAAAGGGCCAGCCCTTTTTCAACGCGATCGCCCGCAACAAGTACCTCAAGGCGATCCGCGACGGCTTTATCTCCGTCATCCCCATCATCATCTTCTCGTCCATCTTCTGCCTGGTAGCCTCGGTCCCCAACATCTGGGGTTTCTACTGGCCCGATGACATCAACAACGCCCTGTGGAAGTGCTACAACTACTCCATGGGCATCCTGGCCATCGCCTGCGCCGCCACCACGGCCAAGCACTTCGCCGACGCTCAGAACCGCGATCTGCCCAAGAACAACCAGATCAACTTCATCTCGTGCATGTGCGCGGCCATCATCGGCTTTCTGCTCCTTTCGAGCGACACCATCGCCACGGACGCTGCCAGTGGTTTCAACACCACCTACCTTGGTTCCAAGGGCCTGCTGACCGCTTTCATCGCTGCGTTTGTGACCGGCATCATCTACAAGTTCTTCATTAAGCGCAACATCACCGTCAAGATGCCCGAGCAGGTTCCGCCCAACATCTCGCAGACCTTTAAGGACATCATCCCCTTCTCCGTCTGCATCACCGTCTTTTGGGTTTTTGACATCGTCTTCCGCGCTGCTTTTGGCTTCTGCTTTGCCCAAGGTGTCATCCAGGTGTTCCAGCCCCTGTTCACCGCTGCCGATGGCTACATCGGCCTCGCTGTGATCTACGGCGCCATGAGCCTCTTCTGGTTCGTGGGCGTCCACGGCCCCTCGATCGTCGAGCCCGCCATCGCCGCCGCTCTCGTTGCCAACATGACCGACAACCTGGCTGCGTTCCAGGCCGGCCAGCACGCTTCCGCTGTCCTGACCCAGGGTGCCCAGTACTTCGTCGTCTGCATGGGCGGCACCGGCGCCACGCTCGTCCTGGTCTTTATGTTCTGCTTCCTGGCCAAGTCCCAGGAGATGCGCGCCGTCGGTAAGGCAGCTATCGTCCCCGTGTGCTTTGCCGTCAACGAGCCGCTGCTGTTCGCCGCGCCCATCGTGCTCAACCCCGTCTTCTTTGTCCCGTTTGTCTTTGCCCCGATCGCCAACATCTGGATCCTCAAGATCTTTATCGACTTCTTGGGCATGAACGGCTTTATGTACACCCTGCCCTGGACCGTCCCCGGCCCCATCGGCACCATCATGGGCCTGGGCTTCCAGCCGCTCGCCTTTGTGATGCTCGCCCTTATCCTGGTCGTCGACTTCGTTCTGTACTATCCGTTCTTCCGTGCCTATGACGCCCAGAAGTGCGCCGAGGAGGCCGAGATCTCCCAGGAGGAGCTCGCCGCCAAGAACGCCGAGAAGGCCGCCAAGCTCAACGACGCCTTCCAGGGCAAGGCCGATGCCAAGAGCGTTGCCGCCGGTGCTGCTGCCGAGGCCGTGAAGTCCGACGTCGCTCCCGCCGCTCCCGCCGCGGTCGCCACTGAGGCAACGACCGCCAGTGACCTCAACGGCAAGCGCGTGCTCGTGCTCTGCCAGGGTGGCGGAACCTCAGGCCTGCTCGCCAACGCGCTGGCCAAGGCCGCCAAGGAGCGCGGCATCAATCTTGAGACCGCTGCCGAGGCCTATGGCAACCACGTTGACATGCTCCCCGACTTTGACCTGGTCGTCCTGGCCCCGCAGGCCGCAAGCTACCTGGCCGACCTGCAGAAGGACTGCGAGCGCGTGGGCAACAAATGCGTCGCCTGCCGCGGTAAGCAGTACATCGAGCTCTCCCAGAACGGCGACAAGTCTCTCGCCTTCGTAAGCGAGCAACTCTCGAAGTAAGTAACGCTCAGGGCCAGCCGACCATCCAAGACCGGCTGGCCCTTCGATTTAGACGATTGGATCATCATGTCCGTTAACCCCGCTAGCGTCACCAACCCGCCCGCGCAGTTTCCCGAGGACTTTGTCTTTGGCGGCGCCACTGCTGCCTACCAGGTAGAGGGCGAGACCCGCACCCACGGTAAGGGCAAGGTTGCCTGGGACGACTTCTTGGAGGCCCAGGGGCGCTTTTCCCCCGATCCCGCTTCGGACTTCTACAACCAGTACCCCGTCGATCTGGAGCTGTGCGAGGAGTTTGGCATCAACGGCATCCGTCTCTCCATTGCCTGGAGCCGCATCTTTCCCAACGGGACCGGCGAGATCAACCCCGAGGGTGTGCAGTTCTACCACGACCTCTTCGCCGAGTGCCACAAGCACCACGTTGAGCCGTTTGTCACGCTGCATCACTTCGACACGCCGCTCCCCCTCTTTGAGAAGGGCGATTTCCTCAACCGCGAGACCATCGATGCCTTTGTGGACTTTGCCACTTTCTGCTTTAAGGAGTACGCCGACCAGGTGACCTACTGGTTCACCTTTAACGAGATCTGGGCCGATGCCTCCAACACCTACATCGAGGGCACCTTCCCCGGCGGCGTCAAGGCGCATCTTGCCGAGGCCTTCCAGTGCGAGCACAACATGATGCTCGCCCACGCCAAGGCAGTACTGGCCTTCCACAACGGCGGTTTTAAGGGCAAGATTGGCGTCATTCAGTCGCTGGAGTTCAAGTATCCGCTCAACGAGAACGACCCTGCCGACATCAAGGCCGCCAACAACGAGCACGTGCTGCAAAACCAGTTCTTGCTCGACGCCACCTTCCGCGGCGAGTATGCCCCCGACACCCTCGAGTGCGCCAACCGCCTGGCTGCCGTCTCGGGCGGCACCATCGAGATCCTAGACGAGGATCTGGAAATCATGCGCGAGGCCGCGCTCTACAACGACTACCTGGGCGTTAACAACTACCAGTGCCGCTTCTTGAAGGCTTACGACGGCGAGAACGACCTGCACCACAACGGTACGGGCAAGAAGGGCACTGGCCGTTGGCGCGTCAAGGGTATTGGCGAGCATGTGAACAAGCCTGGCATCCCCACCACCGACTGGGACTGGATCATCTATCCCGAGGGTTTGTTCGACCTGCTCGTCTACATTAAGCAGCGCTACCCCAACTACAAGCAGATCTTCATCACCGAGAACGGCATGGGCTACAAGGACCCCTACAAGGACGGTTTTGTGGACGACCAGCCGCGCATCGACTACATCGAGCAGCACCTGCGCTGGTTGCTTAAGGCCATGGAGGTGGGCGTCAACGTGGGCGGCTACTTCCTGTGGAGCCTGCAGGATCAGTTCTCCTGGACCAATGGCTACAACAAGCGTTACGGCTTCTTCTACGTTGACTTTGAAACCCAGAAACGCACGCCCAAGGCAAGCGCATACTGGTATAAGCACGTAGCGCAGACCCGTCGTCTGGACTAGCGGCTGGCGGGGTCGCCTGCCCACATAACCTGTCCCCATTTCTCAGCCGGGGGCGGCACGTCACACGGCGCGCCGCCCCCGGCCTTTTTGTGCAGGTCGGAAGCCGTTTGTCTCGATCTGTAACATCTAGCCGAGTATTTCGGCCCCAGCTGTTACAAATTGAGATGAACAGGATTGCTCTTTCCGAAGAATCTAAATCTGTAACACGTAGCCCGCTTTTGACCGTCTACCTGTTACAGATCGAGACAAACGGAGTAGGACCTAACCCCGTATGTCCCTAACAGTCGAGCGTTCGACCAGCGTACTCGGCACATGAATCGCCTCGATAGACGAGCTCTCTCCAATCGCCGCCTCAAACGCAAGCTTACCGACACCGCGCAAATCAAATCGCAGCGTCGTCAGCCGATTGTGAGGAACAAGTCCCTCGAGTGCGTCGTCGATACCAACCACGCTCACGTCGTCGGGCACGGACAGGCCCGCGTTCTCGAGCGCGGCGATAACACCCAGCGCCATCTGGTCATTTGCCGCAAGCACGGCAGTCGGCGCCTGCGACCCGCCGGCAAGCACCTCGGCGGCAATCCGCTCGCCCATGGCGTACCCACTGTCCGCACTCCAATCGCCACGCAGTATCGGAGCGGCATCGACATGAGCACGACCCAGCGTATCGCGCCAACCGGCCTCACGAAAACGCGAGGAAATCGAGCTTTCCGGACCCGCCACAAACCGCATATTCGAGTGACCATGTTCCAGCAGATAATTGGTCAACAGCTCGCACGAACCATACTGGTCGGAGTCGATCGTCGTGCAGCGCGGATGCGCATACATGGACAGGATGACCGTTCGCACTCCCGGCTGGGGAACAAACTCCTCGAAATCGGGAGCCATGCGGTTCATGTTGAGAATCATGCCGTCGACGGGTCGCTCGACCATGCGGCGCGAGGCATCGGCAAGTGTATAGGGCTTGTCGCCGCCCATCTCGATCATAGTGACGGCAAAATCGTGCTCGCGCGCCGCTTGCATGATACCCTCGAGCGTCGCCAGGTTACCGACACGTGTGATGTTGTACATGCACAGGCCAATAGAACGATACGATCCGCCGCGCAACGCCGCTCCAGCAAAATTGGGACGAAAGCCCAGCTCTTCCATGGCGGCCAGCACACGCTTGCGCGTCTTTTCCGTCACGTTGGGCATACCGTTGACCACGCGAGACACAGTCTGGCGGCTCACGCCAGCGAGCGCCGCAACCTCTGCCGCGCTCGCCGAACGACCATTCCTTGTCTGCTGAGCCATGCCTTCCACGCTAACCTGCTTCCCAACTATTCCCCGCGCCCATGGCGCATCGTACATACATTGATAACGTGCTCATGATACCCGAGCCATATACCACAACATGAAAACTTCTGTCAATCAAAACCGCTTACCGAACAAATACAACCGTTCGCGGCTGTTTGAAGTTGTTTTGTTTCTATACATCCCAGCAGGATGTTAACGTGCTCATTGTCAAATGTTCACGTGCTCATTTTGGTTCTAATCATTTTAAGATAGTGTTTATCGGGCTTTTTCACCGCTGAACGCTAACCAGGGAGCCTCCTGAGCGCAAACGCACAATATCGAACAGTGAGACGAGAGGGTGTATACATATGTCTTTGCTAAACCGCGTACAGCAGCTGCCGAAGGGCTTTGTTTGGGGCGCCGCAACCGCCGCGTACCAAACGGAAGGTTCCACGAAGGTGGCAGGCAAGGGTAAGACCATGTGGGACGATTACCTTGTCGCCCAGGGTCGCTTTTTGCCCGACCCGGCCAGTGATTTCTACAACCGCTACGAGGAGGATATCCGCCTTTCTGCCGAGCATGGACTCAACGCCATCCGTGTGTCCATCGCCTGGACCCGCATCTTCCCCAACGGCGACGATGCCGAGCCCCTCGCCGAGGGCGTTAAGCACTACCACGAGCTGTTCGCCTGCTGCAAAAAGTATGGCGTCGAGCCCTATGTGTCCCTGCATCACTTTGACTCCCCCGCCGCCCTGTTCAACCAGGGCGACTGGCTCAACCGCAAGACCGTCGACGCCTATGTGCGCTATGCCGAGTTCTGCTTCCGCGAGTTCCGCGAGGTCAAGAATTGGTTCACCATCAACGAGCTCATCAGCCTCTCGCACTCCCAATACATCCAAGGCAACTTCCCGCCCAACCATCACTTTGATGTGACGAGCGGCATCCAGAGCCAGCACAACGAGCTCGTTGCCCACGCCCGCGCCGTCAACCTGTATAAGGATCTTGACGAGACCGAGCACCTGGGCGGACGCATTGGCATGGTCAACGTCCTGACGCCGGCATATCCTGCCACCGACTCGCCCGCCGACCAGCACGCCGCCGACCTGTACAACGCCTTCTACACCGACTTCATCATGGACGGCGCCTTCCTGGGCCACTACTCCGCGCGCACCCTCTCACTCATCAACGAGATTCTGCGTGCCAACAACGCCACACTTACGGTTGAGGACAGCGACATGGAGGAGCTCGCCAAGGCGGCGCCCCGCAACGATATGTTCGGCCTCAACTACTATCAGTCGGCGTTTATCGCCGCCTACGATGGCGAGTCCACCAACAGCTTTAACGGCACCGGAGACAAGGGCACCTCGTGCTTTAAGTTTAAGGGCGTCGGGCAGCAGGTCGATATGCCGGGTATCCCCACCACCGACTGGGATTGGCTCATCTACCCGCAAGGCCTCTACGACACGCTCAAGCGCATCAGCGCCACCTATCCCAACCTCCCCGTCATCTATATCACCGAAAACGGCCTGGGCCACAAGGACCCCGAGCCCGACGCAAACGGCATCGTCGCCGATCCCGAGCGCATCGACTTTGTCGACCAGCACATGGAGAAGGTGCTCCAGGCGCGCGCCGAGGGCGTCGACGTCCAGGGCTACTTTATCTGGAGCCTGCAGGACCAGTTCTCGTGGGCCAATGGCTATAACAAGCGCTACGGCCTGTTCTACATCGACTTCGACACGCAAAAACGCTACATCAAGCAGTCGGCACTCTGGTACAAGGAGCTCGCCGACACCATGGCGGACGCGCAGTAGCGCATCGCCTCGCTTTCTCCCGAGAGGGGAGCGGCCCTATGCGATACAAACCCAGCCGCTCCCCTCTCTCCCCCTGGGACCGACCCCGCCTGCACCCGGGCTTTTAGCAAGCGGGAGACCATATAGGTTTTCAATGTCCATGCCATTAAGATTTCATGCAAAGAGGAGCGTGAACTATGGAATCGATCGTTAAGTTCTTGGAGAAAGGTCAGCCGTACTTCGACAAGGTCTCTAAGAACATCTACCTTCAGGCCATTAAAGACGGCTTTTTGGCAGCAATGCCCATCATCCTGTCTTCTTCTGTCTTCCTGCTTATTTCAACCCTGCCGGGCGTTGTCGCCACGGTCGGCGGCTTTACGCTGCCCGACTGGTGGAACGTCGACGTCGTGAACTTCTGCAACAAGGTTTACAACTTCACGATGGGCGTCGTGGGCATCATGGTCGCCGGCACCACCGCAAGCGCGCTGACCGGCTCCAAGAACCGCCGCATGCCTGCCGGCAAGGCCATCAACGCCACGAGCACCATGGTCGCCGCCATGTGCGCTATGCTCATCTTGGCCGTTACCCAGACGAGTGCCAAGATCGACGGCGCCGATGTCTCGGTGTTCTTTACCGACAACATGGGCACCAAGGGCCTGCTGAGCTCCTTTGTCGCCGCATTTGCCACGGTCAACATCTATGCCTTCTGCATTAAGCGAGACATCACCATCAAGCTGCCCAAAGAAGTCCCCGGCGCCATCGCCCAGAACTTCCGCGACATCTTCGCCTTCAGCTTCTCCATCCTGTTTGTCGCCGTCATCGACGTTATCTGCCGCACCTGCTTGGCCGTCCCGTTTGCCAACGTCATCTCCACGCTGGTGAGCCCGCTGTTCGCCGCTGCCGATTCCTACGCCGGCCTCGCCCTCATCTGGTTCATGATCCCGCTGTTCTGGTTCATGGGCATCCACGGCCCCTCGGTCGTTAAGCCTGCCCTCAACGCCGCGCTGTTTGGCAACATCACTACCAACCTCGCCACGCTGCAGGCCGGCGGTCACCCCGCCCTCGCCCTGACCGAGAACTTCGGTAACTACATCGGCGAACTCGGCGGCACCGGCGCCACGTTCATTGTCCCGATCATCTTCCTGCTCTTTATGCGCTCCAAGCAGCTCAAGGCCGTCGGCAAAGCCTCTGTCGTACCCGTGATGTTCGCCGTCAACGAGCCGCTGCTGTTCGCCGCGCCCATCATCCTCAACCCGTACTTCCTGATCCCGTTCCTGTTTGCCCCCGTGGCCAACGTCCTCATTGGTAAGTTCTTCATCGACTTTTTGGGCATGAACGGCTTTATCTATGCCATGCCGTGGGCACTCCCCGGACCGATCGGCACCTTCATCGACACCAACTTCCAGCCGATCTCTCTGGTCCTGGTTGTCGTCCTGCTGGTCGTTGACTTCTTGATCTACTACCCGTTCTGCAAGGCCTACGACAACGTCCTGTGCAAGCAGGAGGCCGAAACCCTGGCCGAAGAAGAGGCCGAGGAGACCAAGGCCGTCAAGACCGCTGCCGCCCCCGCCGTTGAGGCTCCCGTTGTCGAGACCGCTTCTGCCACTGAGGCCTCCGCAGCTCCGTCCGCCCTTAAGGGCAAGGACCTGAGGGTTCTGGTTCTGTGCGCTGGCGCCGGCACCTCTGCACTGCTCGCCAACGCGCTTAAGGAAGGCGCCGACGAGCTGGGCATCGACATTACCGCCAACGCCGGTGCCTACGGCAGCCACTACGCCATCATGGACCAGTACAACGTCATCGTCCTGGCTCCGCAGGTTCGCACCTATTACAACGAGATGAAGGCCGACACCGACCGCCTGGGCATCACGCTGCTGTCGCCCAAGGGCAAACAGTACATCGACCTCACTAAGGATCCCAAGGGTGCCGTCGCCTGGATCGAGGAAAACCTCGAGGCATAAGACGCTGACACCACCTGCCGCTCGCAGACAATAAATGGCCCGTGCATCGATGTGTGATGCGCGGGCCATTTTGTTTAGACCGCACCCGTCCTCCTGTTCACCTCGATCCGTAACATCTAGCCGAGTTTTTTGGTCCTAGCTGTTACAGATCGAGGTGAACGCACAGGCCAAGCCGAAAATCTCAATCTGTAACATGTAGACCGCTTTTGACCGCTTAGATGTTACAGATCGAGACAAACGGAATAAGCCGAGCCGAAAGATCTCAATCTGTAACATCTAGCAGGGATTTTCGGTCCTAACTGTTACAGATTGAGATGAACAGGCCGAGCACGTCTACGCCCGCAGGTCCTTCACGCTGGAACGCTCGACCAGCACGCCCGAGACGAGCGTACGGCTTCTGGAGCTCGGGGCTTCCAGACCGGCGACGACCTCGTTAAGCGCACGAACGCCCAGCTCGCGGTGGCGAAACTTCACCGACGTCAAAATCGAGTTGGGAATCGTCTTGTAGAGCTCATCGTCGAAGCCGATCACGGACACGTCGTCGGGCACACTGAGCCCCTTGTCACGTAGAGCCATCATCACGCCGTTTGCCATGCAGTCGTTAGCAGCGAGGACCGCCGTGCAATCGGGCTTATCGGCAAGCACAAGGCCCGCGGCATAGCCACTATCCGCATTCCAATCGCCTTGCAGAGGCTCGGGCGGCTCAATGCCACGCGTCTCGAGTGCCGCACGCCAACCTTTCATACGGCACTGGCTCGACAGCGACTCTTTCTTACCAGAGACGAAGTACACGTTCTTGTGTCCGCGATTCAAGAAGTACTCGCATGCCATGCGCGCGCCGCCCTCTTGGTCGTCACTGACGGTAGAGCAGGTAGGATGTTCCATCGAGGTAATAATCACCGTCTTGAGGTCCTTCGGCGCCTCAAAGCTATCAAAGTCATCGACCATCTGACGCAGGTTGAAGATCATGCCATCAACAGGCAGCTGCGACATCCTACGCGCCGCATCGGCAAGAGTCATCTTCTCACCTCCGCACTTCTTAATCATCGTGAGCGCAAAGCCGCGTTCTTCGGCGGCATCGGCGATACCGTCAATCATGTCCACGGCACCGCCCGACAAGTGGAACAGCGCCACGCCGATGCACCCGTAACGGCCCAACTTGAGCGAACGCGCGGCAAAGTTGGTTCGAAACCCGAGCGCCTCCATTGCGGAATGAACCTTATCGCGTGTCGACTCTCGCACGCTATCGGGCTCGTTGATCACACGCGAAACCGTCTTGAGAGAAACACCCGCGGCAATCGCCACATCGTTCATTGAGATATTTTTCTTGCCCATCGTTGCCACTACTTCTCCAGTCGGTTTTGCATCGCTTGTTTTTTGCGTTCTAGCATACACTACCTGCCCGACTGACAAATCAGCCGTTTATCGGACGATATCGACCGTTCACCTGTAAATCCTTGTTGCTCTTCCAAAAATGTCTTACGTTGTCATTAGCGAAATGACAACGTTGTCATTTCGCAATGCCTTCCTTAAGCAGGAAGGTTTCCGGGCAGTCCTGACCATCCATCGACGACCAGTTCCATCCACATGCATCGCGCATCAAGTAGCAAAGGAGCTCTATGGACGCCATCGTAAAGATGCTCGAAAAGCATCAACCGTTCTTTGAGAAGATCTCGAGGAACGTCTACCTCCAGGCCATTAAGGACGGATTCCTTGGGTGCATGCCCATCGTCCTCACCTCTTCGATCTTTCTGTTGATCGCCACCCTTCCTGGCGTAGTTGGCATCACGCTGCCCCAGCCGCTCATCGACTGGTGCAACAAGCTGTACAACTTCACCATGGGCGTCATGGGCATCATGGTTGCCGGCACCACCGCCAAGAACTTCACGGCTTCCATGAACCGTCGCATGCCCGCCGGCAAGGTGCTCAACGACGGCTCCACCATGGTGGCCGCCCAGTGCAGCATGCTGCTGCTCGCAGTCACGCAGTTCACCACCAAGTTCAACGGCTCCGAACTTTCGGTCTTCGATTGCACCAGCATGGGCACGCGCGGTCTGTTCTCGGCCTATATCGCCGCGTTCATTACCGTGTGGGTCTACAAATTCTGCGTCTCGCGCGATCTGACCATTAAGCTGCCCAAGGAGGTTCCGGGCGCCATCGCTCAGAACTTCCGCGACATCATCCCCTTTGGCGGCGCTGTCATCATCTGCGGCATCATCGATGTTGTCGTGCGCAACCTCATGGGCGTTCCGTTCTCCGAGCTGCTCATCAAGCTGCTCTCCCCGCTCTTCACTGCGGCAGAAACCTATCCTGGCCTTATCCTTATCCAGGCAGCCACCGCGTTCTTCTGGTTCATCGGCGTCCACGGCCCCTCGATCGTCCAGCCGGGCATCGACCCCATCCGTCTTGCCAACCAGGCCGAGAACCTGCAGGTTCTGCTGGCAGGTGGCCACCCCGCCCACTCCCTCACCTTTAACATGTCGCTCGTGGGTGAGTTCGGCGGCACCGGCGCCACGTTCATCGTGCCGCTTCTGCTGATTCTCTTTATGAAGTCCAAGCAGCTCAAAGCCGTCGGCAAGGCCTCGATCGTTCCTGTTGCCTTCGCCGTCAACGAACCGCTGCTCTTTGGCGCGCCGATGATCCTTAACCCCTACATGCTCATCCCCTTTGTTGCCGCCGGCTGCGTCAACGTGAGTGTTGCCAAGTTCTTTATCGATAACGTGGGCATGAACGGCTTCTCCTTCGTGGTGCCTTGGGCTACCCCTGCCCCCATCGGCATTTTCATCACCACGAACTTCCAGCTTATCGCCCTGGTGTTTGTCGCGATCATCATCTTGCTGGACGCCATCATCTACCTGCCGTTCTTGAAGGCATACGATAAGCTGCTCTGCGACCAGGAGGCCGAGCGCGCCGCCGAGCTGGGTCTTGAGTCCGATAGTGTCGCTGCCGTCGCCGCCAACGCCTCTGCGCCCGCTGTCGAGCAGGCCACCGCTTCCGTCGAGACAACCGTTGCCGCCACCGACAGCAAGCCTGTCGCCGATCAGCCCGAGCTCGCCGCCGACGCATCCGCCAAGAAGGATGTCAACGGTCTGAAGGTCCTCGTCCTGTGCGCCGGCGCCGGCACCTCCGCCATGCTTGCCAACGCCATCAAGGAAGGTGCCGCACAGACCGGAGAGAACATCGCTTCCTCCGCAGGCGCCTATGGTCAGCACACTGCCATCATGGATCAGTACGACGTCATCGTGCTTGCCCCGCAGGTTCGTAGCTACTACAACGACATGAAGGCCGACACCGATCGTCTGGGCATTAAGCTGCTCGCTCCCCGCGGTAAGGAATATATCGACCTTACCCGCGACCCCGCTGGCGCCATCAAGTGGCTCCGCGAGAACCTCGACTAGTTCCTCCCTCTGTTGGTGCCCGGACCCCCAGTTTGGGCACCTCCCCCTATTCGTATCCCACAGAAAGGATGACTCATGACCAATCCCATGAAGTTCCCCGACGGCTTTGTGTTTGGCGGCGCCACCGCCGCTTACCAGGTTGAGGGCGAGACCCGCACGCACGGCAAGGGCAAAGTGCCCTGGGACGATTTCCTGGCTGCTCAGGGTCGCTTCTCCCCCGACCCCGCAAGCGATTTCTACAACAAGTATCCGGTCGATATCGACCTGTGCCAGCGCTTCGGCATCAACGGCATCCGCGTCTCCATCGCCTGGAGCCGCATCTTCCCCAACGGCACTGGTGAGATCAACCCCGAGGGCGTTGCCTTCTATCACGAGCTCTTTGCCACCTGCAACAAAGCCGGCGTTATCCCCTATGTCACGCTCGATCACTTTGATACGCCCGAGGCCTTCTACCAGGACGGCGGCGAGGGCTTCTTGACGCGCACGACCATCGATGCCTTTGTCGAGTACGCCAAGTTCTGCTTTGCCGAGTTCACCGAGGTCAAGCACTGGTTTACCTTTAACGAGATTCCCGCGACCGCCGAGGGCAGCTTTATCGTCGGCAACTGGCCGCACGGCGAGAAGTATCGCCTGGACAAGGCCTTCCAGCTCATGCACAACATGATGGTGGCCCACGCCAAGGCCGTCGTCGCCTTCCACGAGGGCGGCTTTGAGGGCGAGATCGGCATTGTCCAGAACCTGGAGCCCAAGTATCCCCTCGACCCCAACAACGCCGCCGACTGCGAGGCGGCTCGCATGGCCGACGTCATCAACAACCGCTGGGTACTCGACGCCACCTTCCGCGGCCACTATGCCGCCGACACGATGGAGGCCGCGACCAAGCTGGCCCATATCGCCGGCGGCGAGCTCGACGTCCGCGACGAGGACATCGCCGCGCTGACCGCCGCGCTCCCCTACAACGATTGCCTGGGCGTCAACACCTACAAATGCCAGTTCCTGCGTGCCGCCGAGGGCGAAAACGACATCAACCACAATGGCACCGGCGACAAGGGCTCCTCGCGCTGGTTCCTCAAGGGCGTGGGCGAGTCATGCGTGCGCGAAGGCGTACCCACCACCGATTGGGACTGGATTATCTATCCCGAGGGCCTGTACGACCTGCTACTCCGCATTAAGAACGATTACCCCAACTACAAGAAGATCTACATCACCGAGAACGGCATGGGCTATAAGGACGACTTCGAGGACGGCTTTATCGACGACGCCCCTCGCATCGACTATATGCGTCAGCATCTCGCGTGGATCCTCAAGGCAATCGACGGCGGCGTAAACGTCGACGGCTACTTTGTGTGGTCGCTGCAGGACCAGTTCTCCTGGACCAACGGCTATAACAAACGTTACGGCCTGTTCTACATCGACTTTGAGACCCAGAAGCGCTACCCCAAGGCGAGCGCGTACTGGTACAAGAACGTCGCGGAGACCGGCCTGCTTATGGCCTAACTTTTGCCGCATACCCCCTGTCGGCCGCATGCGAATCCCTCCACGGGTTCGCATGCGGCCGATTTTTTGGCTCGGCCCGAGCAGGCCGTTTGTCTCGATCTGTAACATCTAGCAGGGATTTTCAATCCTAACTGTTATAGATTTAGACGAACGGGTGACCAGGGCTGAAAGATCTCAATCTGTAACACGTAGCCCACTTTTAACCGTCTAACTGTTACAGATCGAGACAATAAGATAGTCAAATCCAAACTTTCCAAGCAGTTATGGAGCATGGTTTCTAGTTTTCGGTATCACGAACATACTTTCGGTATCATTTAATGGTATTATGATATCGAAAGTATGTTCGTGATACCGAAAGGAGCCGCATGCGCCAGTTCGATTACACCACAGTCCCAGCGGAACTCGAAGCAACTCCAATCACCAACCTCCTCCTCTCGATACGCGAGCATAAAGGCCGACAGCTTGCTCTGAGTCAAGTCAAACCCGAACTTCTATCGTCACTTATGGAGGAAGCTAAGATCCAAAGCACCCAATCCTCCAACGGACTTGAAGGAATTGTTACCACCCAAAAAAGACTCAAAGCAATCATGGCGTATTCCGCCAAGCCAAGCTCCCGCGCAGAGGAAGAAATCGCTGGATACCGAGATGCGCTGTCGCTTATTCACGAGCAGCACGATTTCATTCCCGTAACGCCATCGGTCATTTTGCAGTTGCATCGTGACCTCATGGTACACACAGCAATCTCGTATGGGGGCCATTGGAAAGATAGCGATAACGAAATCATCTCCATCGACGATCAAGGCAATCGATTTGTGCGCTTTAGGCCGCCTTCGGCCCTAGCAACCCCCGGACTTATCGAAGAAGCCTGTCGGTCCCTCAACGACGCCTTATCTCGTCAAGTTTGCGACCCCCTCCTTATATCATTCCGCTTCATCTTCGATTTTGTCAGCATTCATCCCTTCAACGATGGCAATGGCAGGATGAGCCGGCTCCTTACAACGCTGCTACTCGAAAAGACTGGATACGACGTTGCGCGTTACATCAGCATCGAACGACTTATTGAAGACAACAAGGCGCTCTACTACAACGCCCTCGCTGCAAGCTCCATTGGATGGAATGAAAATCAAAACACCGAAGCACCCTTTATCCGTTTCATGCTCGGAACAACCCTGGCCGCCTACCGACAGCTCGAGCAGCGTACCCTAATTGAATCAAGCACTCGTCCCATGTCGAAGCAAGCGCGCATCGCCGTTCTATTTCAACAGAGACCCGGCGTCATTAAGAAATCCGACATCCGATCCAACTGCCCCGATATCAGCGAGGTTACCGTTAAACGAACCCTCGGTCAGCTTGTTAGTTGCAGCGCAATCGAAAAAACAGGAGCGGGTCGTTCGACGGGCTACATACTCAAAGACGTCCATGCTCTAGAACTATTCTTGCAATCCACAATACCCGATAGCGAGGCCGCAATAACAAAAGAGGCTCCAAAGGATAAGCTCCTTGAACGTGTAAACCACGCCGAGGATGAAAGCAGAGAGGGGCTCTATGAAGACTACGATTCATTCTCAAGGGACATAAAGACGAAATACGGAGTCTAGTCATATCCCAGAATAGCCTCATCCTTGTTGCCCAAAAATATTTGCGCGTCATTTTAAAGCGGTACCCCTGCGCCGGCTGGGGGGGCAGAAGTATCGTCTGCCGATCCTGCTGGAGTCGGCAATCAGATAGCGCGCATCGGCCTTGCTAAAGGCGAGCTGCTGGATGCGGCCCTCGTCCATGTTGGACGTGGACACGTCGCCGTCCAGAATGCCGTTGGCACCGATAAACGCCGTGTCAATCCCTAGTGCGCGCAGGGCATCCTCGGCCATGGGGCCCACAAAGGCGACGGTGCGGCGACGGTACATGCCGCCCACCAGGCACAGGTCGCAGCCCTCGCGCGCCTCGAGCAGGTTAAAGACCGAAAGCGAATTGGTCACATAGATGGAAGGCAGTTTGTCGGTGACTCGGAGAGCGCCAATGCGATCTCACGACGGTTGCGCTCATTGTCTCAATTAGATACTCAACGAAATACGGCCCCGCAGCTCAATAAGCTGCGGGGCCGTACCATACACCGACGAATCAACGACGAAGTGCATCCACTATTTGGCCAGCTCCTGAACGATCCAGTCAATTGCACCTTCGGGATCGTTGGTAAGGTCGATATACTCCTTGCCCCTTGTGGTGAGCAGTTTAATTCCAAGGCGATCGGTATCGGCCTTCATAGCGTCATAGTACATGCGTGCCTGGGGCGCCAGAACAATCACGTTGTACTGATCCATCGTCTCATAGTGGCTTCCGTACGCACCGGACTGAGAAACCAGATCGATACCCTTAGCAGCGGCACCTTCGCGAAGAGCATTTGCCAAGAGAGTCGAAGTGCCGGCACCCTGGCAAAGCACAAGCACGCGGATCTGCTCCGCCTTGTCCTTTACCGCCTCGAGAGCTTTTGCGACATTTTCCTGTGCGGCAATAGCATCTGCATCCGAGTTTCCTGCAGTCTCCTTTGCAGACTCTTCCAAACAAAGCTGATGGTCATACGCCTTGCAGAACGGATAGTAAATCACAAAGTCAACGACCAACAGCACTGCCATCAATACGAGAGAACGCAGATCGAGACCCGTGGTGAGGAACGCACCAATTGGGCCGGGAAGCGCCCACGGCATGGTATACATGGGGGCGTTCATTCCAATGACGTCAATGAAAAATTTACCGATAATGGCGTTGACCATAGGAGCCACTAGGAAGGGCACGAACATATAGGGATTGAGAACAATCGGCATACCGAAGATAACGGGCTCGTTAACTCCAAAAATCACCGGGATAATCGATGCCTTGCCCATGGCTTTAAGCTGCTTGGAGCGCATAAACATGATCAGGATAATAGGAACGATGAACGTGCAGCCAGAACCGCCCAGACCGCCGATGAAGCTTGTAAAGTCCTGCGTGAGAGCAATTGACGGGTGTCCACCTGCTTGGAAAACCTCAAGATTGGTAACGGTATTGCCGTAGAGCGCAGCATTGATCGGACTCATGACAACCGAAGCACCGTGGATACCCATAAATTGGAAAAGCGCGACCGCGCCTTCGATAAGCGCCATGCCAGGATAGGTGTCGACCGCGGAGAACAGCGGCGAGATGAGAGCGGATACCAAATTGGCGAACGGCACAGCAAGCAGCTTGCGGCTCGCAAGATCGATAAAAGCGCACGCAAGGATCGAAAACCCAAATGCAAAGATATCGCGAAAACTCTGCGCAATAGAGCCAGGGACCTCTTTGGGAAGCTTGATCGTCACATTATGGCTAATGCACACCTTATAGATATTAACAGTCAAGAATGCGGCTACGAACGCAGCGAGAAAACCCTTGGTTCCCATATAGCCGGTTTCAAAAACAGATGTATCTGCTCCGCCAATCGAGACAACATCGTTCGTCACCGATAGCAAGAGCATGCCGCACATGGCACAAACCATGCACGAGGTGGGGTTGAGAGATTTACCCGAAGGCATGCGACGGTTCATCGACATGGCAAGTGAGCTCGCCGTGGTGCCGGCCACCATAATGCCAAGAAGTCCCATGGTATATGCATAGATTTTATTGAAGAAATCCAGCACCTCAGACGGAAGCGTGATGCCTACATAGGCAGGGAGCGTCGAAAGAAGAAGGAACAGGCTCGAGAACAGCACAATTGGCATATTCGAGAGAAAGCCATCCTTAATCGCCACCAGATAAATGTTCCTCGAGATTTTGTCGAAGAGGGGCTGGTGTTTTTCAAGGAATTTGACGATAGCGTCCATAACACATCCTTTCATGATTCCCGGGCACGTAACGATTTATCCGGACTCAACCGTCGTCGTCCCCGTTTGTATCCACTTATGTAAGTGAATACGTTCTTGTGCGAAATGTAATATCATTTGCGCGATTTATCATAACCAATTCTTTTTCCGCTTTGTCGATATGTCAAGAAATCAAATTCTTATTCGGTGAACGGTAGTTGATTAATATAAGGTTTTCCCAGCTAAAGGCTATTTTTCCGAGCAGTACAATAAGTTTGCAACCGTTCACCGATTGGATATAACATATTTAATATATTGTTGTAACAATATTAGTGACGATGTCACAAGCCTGTCGTTCTAGTCAAAGGAAGTAACAATGCCCAAACGATTACTGAACATGTCCGCATCCGATTTTGCCGCCACGTCACCCATGGATCTAAAGCAGGCAATTCTGGCCTCCGAGGGACGTACCATCATGGCGGAAAACGTACCCTCTTCCCAATTTCTCAGCGGCGTTACTAATGCAGAAATCGAACGTGCCGCAGGTGCCGACCTGCTTCTGTTTAACGCGTTCGATGTGTTCGATCCAGTTATTGCCGGTATTCCAGATGATCTCAATGAAAACCCGGTCACTTGGGTGAAGCGAGCATGCGGAAGGCCGATTGGCGTCAATCTGGAGCCAGTTGATAACGAGGCAGAGATGTCTGAATCCCGTACGGAAATCCCCATGGGTCGTCGCGTCTCTCCCAAGACCTTAGAAAAGGCTAACGAACTCGGATTTGATTTTATCTGCCTGACGGGCAACCCTGGAACTGGCGTCTCCAACGATGCGATCGCCCATTCAATCAAACTCTCCAAAGAGCATTTCAATGGCCTGATCATAGCCGGAAAAATGCATGGAGCAGGCGTTGCGGAACCTGTCATGACGCTCGAAATAGCGCGCGAGTTTGTTGACCTCGGTGTCGATATCCTTCTCGTGCCAGCCCCCTACACCGTCCCCTGCTTCCAAGAAGCAGACCTGCGCGCCATCGTAGACTTTGTACGATCCTACAACGTAGGCAAGTCAATTGAAGAGAAGGTTCTCGTCATGGCGGCGAACGGGACGAGTCAAGACTCTTGCGACAGCGAGACCATTAAGAAAATAGGCCTTGCAGCAAAAGCAGCCGGCGCTGACCTCCAACATATCGGGGACTCCATGAACGGTATTTGCCTGCCCCAGAATATCTTCACGCTCGGACAAGCCCTTCGTGGATACAGGCATCAGATCATCATGCTGAGCCGCTCTGTGATACGTTAAGGTTACCTTGCCCACGTTACATCCCGACTGAGGCAACCATCAGGTATAACCAACATGCAAACTGAGGCTCTAATGCTCGATACACACGAAAAACGGCCACTCTATTTACAGCTCACCGACGCGCTGCTCAAGCAGATCGTCGATGAATATCAAGCAGACGATAAACTTCCAACAGAAATGGAACTCTGCGACGAATACGCCGTAAGCAGAACAACCGTCCGACTTGCCATGAGTGAGCTGGAGCGTCGTGGAAGTATCTATCGAATCCAAGGTAAGGGATCGTTTGTTGCACCGAAACGCGTTAGCGAGCTCAATTCACTTTTAGACTTTGACTTTGCAAGCCATTGCGATGGCGTTGATCCGGATGCCATCACCAAACATTTCGGCGGCCTCACATCAGGTCGTCCAATTTCCGTAATGATGCTCCAACAATTTGGATGTCAAAGTCGCGATGAAATTCAGCGTCTTGAATTGACCTACGAACTTGAAGGCAGCTTCATAGGCGCTGATACGTTCTTCATTTCAAAGTCGCGCGTTCCGAATAACCAGTTAGATTTTCAGGCATTTAGCAGAATCATGAACGACTTGTCCAAGTCTATCCAATCTGTTAGGGAAAGCTATAGAGCACGTCAGCTTAGCGATTCCGAAGCCAGTAATTATGGTGTTGCAAAACTTCCGGTCATCGAACTGACTCATTATGCTTACGACTCCGGAGGCAAACTAATCTCAATTGTCTGCCGCACCGTCTTAACTGGGCGAATCCCTTATCAAAACTTTATTTTCAAGTCCTAATGTTCTTTTTCTTTTGTCTCGATCTGTAACACGTAGCCGAGTTTTTAAGTCCTAACCGTTACAGATCGAGACAAACAAGGTAGGCCCCGCCGAATTGTCTCAATCTGTAACATCTGGTTGGTGGTTTCACCCCTACCTGTTACAGGTTGAGACGATTTGATAGTGGAGTCCTTATTTGCGCGTCATATCGCGTAGCGCTGACGCGCTGGTTTCCACAATGACAGGAGGTAAAAGTCCTCCCGCATCACCCGTTGGCAATCCCGTAGCGATAACTAGCAAATAACCCGCGTATGCTCCTCGATGGCGGCGCGGTCCTCGACCGAGATACTCGGCTCGCACACCACGGCGTCCAGGCTGTCCAGGCGGCAGAAGGTGTAGAAGTCCGGTTTATGTATGATGGCATGTGTGCCATTTCGATGCTCCCTTACGATTATCCGGAACTCATCAGAAGTTATGGAATCCAGTGTAAGATGTCTAACAAGATCAAACC
>CABURG010000002.1 GCA_902493835.1 uncultured Collinsella sp.
CACGCCGCCGAGTGGAACGCCATGGGCCACAAGCGCATGACCGAGAAGTCCGTCGTGCTCACCGCCTCCGAGTCCGGCACCACCCCCGAGGTCCTCGAGGCCGTCAAGAAGATGAAGGAAAAGAGCATTCGTGTCTACGCCATGACCAAGCCCGAGGGTCTCATCGGCCAGGCTGTCGGCGCCGAGAATTGCGTCAAGATGGCTTCCGATCATGGTAACGGTGGCTGCGAGATGGGCTACTACCTCGCCGACTGCTTCGGCCTGCGCCTGCTCAACCGCCGTGGCTGCTTCCCGCAGTTCGATAAGTTTATCGAGCAGACCAAGGATGTTTGGACCCACCTGGTCGACATCCGCAAGAGCTTCGAGCCGCGCGCCGAGGAGCTCGCCAAGAAGTACGCCCTGGCCCCCTACACCATGTTCATCGGCTCCGGTGCCCTGTGGGGCGAGACCATCCTCTTCTCGATGTGCATCCTCGAGGAGATGCAGTGGAAGCGCACCCGCTACATCACCTCGGCCGACTTCTTCCACGGCACCCTCGAGCTCGTGGAGCCGGGCGTCCCCGTGTTCCTGTTCATGGGCGAGGACGAGAACCGCAAGCTCGACGAGCGCGTCCGCGCGTTCCTCAACCGCGGCGTGACCGGCGACACCGACATCAACATCATCGACACCGCCGAGTTCGCCATCCCCGGCCTTGACGACGAGTTCCGCGTCATCGTGTCTCCGTGGATCCTCTCCTCGCTGATCACCGATCGCCTTGCCGCTTACTACGAGACGGTCACCAAGCACAACCTCAACTATCGCCGCTACTATCACCAGTTCGATTACTAATCGGTGACAAATAAGCTACTGATTAAGAAGCACCCTGCCCGGGCGCATGCGTCCGGGCATTTTTATGCCGAAATTCGCAAGAAAGGGGAATCGAATGAGGCAGTTTATCGTGGCATCCCATGCTCATTTTGCGTCTGGAATCGTCGAGAGCATCGGCCTGCTTTCCGGCGAGCGCGAAAACGTCCATGCGCTGTCTATGTATGTCGACGGAAACGAGGACCTGGTCAAGGAGGCTGCAGCGATTCTGGACGGCTTTGCCGCGGACGATGAGGTCGTCGTTTGCACCGACCTCTTTGGCGGCAGCGTTAACAACGAGTTCACCAAGATCGTCCAGACGCGTCCCAACACGCACCTGGTGACCAATATGAACCTGCCGCTCCTTATTCAGCTGCTGTTCGTGCCCGACTCCACCCCGATCGATGAGGCCATTCGCCAGATCGTCGAGGCGGACGACACCAAGGTCAAGTACGTCAACGACCTGCTGGGGCAGGCCGAACTCGATGAGTTTTAATCGCTAGGGAGCACATCATGATTCAGATGATTCGTGTAGATTATCGACTGCTGCACGGCCAGGTTGCCGTTAGCTGGACCTCGGCTCTGGGTGCCGACTGCATCCTGTTGGTGAGCGACACGGTCCTCAATGACAAGCTTCGTCTGCAGGCCCTGTCCCTTGCAAAGCCTGAGGGCTGCAAGGTCGTCGTCAAAAACACCGAGGACGCCGTCAAGGCGCTTCAGAGCGGTGTGACCGACAAGTACAAGCTCTTCGTGGTTTGCGAGACGATCCAGCAGGCCGGTGCCGTCGCCAAGGCGATGGGCGTCAAGAAGATCAACCTCGGCAATGTTGCCTTTAGCGAGGACGCCCGCCAGGTCTCGACGAGCGTGTTCCTTACGCCCGAGAACGAGACCTACGTGAAGGAGCTGCTCGGCGAGGGCTATGAGCTGTTCATTCAGATGATTCCGGCAGATGCGAAGACTGACGCCGCGAAGGTCATCGGTTAGGGGCCATCATGGTTATCAAGACAATCCTGATTTTCCTGATTGCCCTTTTGGGCTATTCCGAGTGGCTGACGGGCACGAGCTACCTCCAGCGCCCGATCGTGCTCGGACCTCTGGTTGGCCTTGTCATGGGCGACATGGTGACCGGCACAATCATGGGCGCCACGATGGAGCTTGCCATGGTCGGCGCCATCTCGGTCGGTGCGTATAACCCGCCCGATACGATTTCCGGAACCATTCTGGGTGTGTCGCTTGCCATGCAGGCCGGCGCGGACGCTTCGGCGGCCCTGACCCTGGGCATTCCCATCGCAACGATCGTCCTGGCGCTCGATACCGCCTTGGGCCAGCCGGTGATGCTGCTGCTGGTGCACCGTATCGACAAAAACGTCGAGGACGGAGACACCAAGGCCATCACGCGCAACATGCTCATCGCCGGCTACGCGCAGAGCTGGTGCGGCCTGCTGATTATTCCCCTGGCATTCTTCTTTGGCGCCGATGCTGTTGCCAGCCTGCTCAACATCATCCCCGATTTCGTTCAGACCGGTATGGATGTCGCCGCCGCCTTCTTGCCCGCACTCGGCTTTGCGATGCTGGCGCAGATGATTATGAACAAAACGGTGGCTCCGTTCTTCTTCGCTGGCTTCTTCCTCGTCGCCTACTTTGGCATTAGCACGACGGGCGTGGCGATTTTTGCCGCGATCATCGTCGTCGCGATGACGGTTTTGGGCGAGAAGAAAAAGGCGGAGCAGCCCGCAGCGGCAACCGAGGATCCTGCGATTGGGAGTGGGTTCGATGAGTTTTAAGTTTGAGTCTTCCTACGACGGGCTGATTTCCCGCGCAGATCTTAAGAAACTGTTCTGGCGCTCGATTCCCTATGAGCACTCCTGGAACTACGAGCGTATGGGCCATATCGGCTTTATGTGGGCCCTTATGCCGATTCTTCGCAAGCTGTATCCGCAGGATGCAGACTTTAAGGCCGCACTCAAGCGCCATATGGAGCTCTATAACGTCACGCCGTACATCTCGACGCTCCCCATGTCTATTGCTGCCGCAATGGAAGAAGTCAACGCCACCGAAGATAACTTTGACACGAGCGCGATCTCTAATGTCAAGCTTGCTTTGATGGGACCGCTGTCCGGCGTGGGCGATGCCTTCTACTGGGGCACGCTGCGAATTTTGGCAACGGGTGTCGGCACGTCGCTGGCGCTGCAGGGCTCTATTCTTGGCCCGATTTTGTTCCTGCTCGTGTTCAACGTCCCTCACTACATCATCCGTTACCTGCTGACGTTTGTGGGATATCGCTTTGGCTCGGACATGATCAGCAAGGTCCAGGAATCGGGCATTATGGATACGATCGTCAAGATGGCCTCTATCATGGGCGCCATGGTGATCGGTGCTATGACCATGGAGATGGTCACCGTGGACATTCCGCTCATGGTCGGCGCGGGCGATGGTGCTCAGACGCTCGCCGAGCTGCTCAACGGAATCTTCCCGGGCTTTGTCACGATGGGGCTGTTTGGAATCGTCTATCTCATGCTCAAGAAGAAGATGAATCCGCTGCTTATCATGCTCGTGATCTTGCTCGTGAGTATCGTTGGCGCGTTCTTTGGAGTGCTTGGTGTCCAGTAGAGTATCCGTCATAATGAGAACAATGTAAGAGGGGGCGTCGCGCACACTGTGCTGCGGCGCCCTTTTGCCGAAAGGTGGACAAGATGGAGTATCCGCAGCTTGCCGTCATGAATATCAGCCATCGTTATTTTGACCTTGAGGAATTCTTTTCTTCGGCAGCGGCCTCGGGCTACACGTGTTGCGAGCTTTGGACTGGGGCGATGCATCTGTATGTCGATTGCCATGGATACGATTCGCTCGAGCAGGTGCGGGAGCTGTCGCAGCGGTATGGGGTTCGGATTGTGGGGCTTTGTCCCGAACAGAACAACCCCAAGCCGTGGAATATCGCGGCGCGCGGGAATGAGGCGCGTGCCCGCACGCTCGCGTACTTTAAGAACGTTGTGGATATCGCGGCGGAACTTGGAGCCGAGCAGGTCATGGTCTCGAGCGGCTGGGCATTTTTGAACGAGCCAATCGAGGACGCGTGGGGTCGCAGCGCCTCGATGCTGCGTGCGATTGCCGAGCATGCGGGAGAGCGCGGCGTGCGACTGGTGCTCGAGGCCCTACAACCGGTTGAGTCGATGATCGTGAACTCGGCGGCCGACACGAAGCGCATGATCGAGGCGGTTGATCATCCGGCACTTAAGGCGTGTCTGGATTTGGGCGCTATGGCGGTGGCTGGGGATACCATCGACGATTATTTCGATCTGCTTGGCGATGATGTCGCCCACGTGCATTTTGTCGATGTTGCGGCAGACGGCACGACGCATCTTGCCTGGGGTGACGGCGACCGCGATATGCGCGCCGACCTGGATAGGCTGGTGGCGCGCGGCTATCGCGGAGTTGTTTCGGCCGAGACCTATGACTGGCGCTATTTCGCCAATCCTGCGGCGGCCGACGCTCAGGTTATGGCGGAGTACCGACGCGCGATTGGCGCCTAGGTGGGGTTGGGTTGCGGCAACCTACCCTATGTTTCCAAATGAATACGGTGTGAGCGGCTGCGACGGATTTTCCCCGCAAGCACTCTAGTATGCTAAAGTACCCAGAAGACCGGCGGAGCTATGCCGGTCTTCTGTTCTATATGAAACACAGCATGAGGAGGCTCACCAGATGACGGCCACACCGTGGGGATTCCGGGACATATTGCCCGAGGAGGCTCAGGCGCGCGAGGAGATTGCGCTGACGGTGAAGGGCTGCTTCAGGGAGCATCATTACCTGCCGGTCGAGACGCCGCTGCTCGAGGACAAGGGCTCGCTCGAGGAGGGCGGCCGCATTGCGGACACGCCGTTTAAGCTCTTTGATGACGACGGTCGCCTGCTGGTGGTCCGTCCCGACAACACGCTGCCGATTGTTCGCCTGGTTTCGACTCGCATGCGTGCGGCCGATCTGCCGCTGCGCCTGCGCTATGAGGCGCCGGTGGTTCGCGAGTGTCAGCGCAATGCCGGCGGCTCGCGTCAGTTTACGCAACTGGGTTTTGAGCTCATCGGCGCGGGCGACACTGCGGGCGATGTCGAGATTGTCTCACTGGTCGCCGAGGCCGTGCGCAAGCTGGCACTTCCCGGTGCGCGCATTATCGCGGGCAGCGTGCGTCCGTTTAAGGAGCTGCTCGCGGCCTGTGGGGATCGCGAACTGGCTGCCGAGGCATTGCGTTGTGTGCACGCCAACGACTTCGTGGGCCTCGATGCCCGCGTGGCGGCAAGTGCCGAGCCCGAGGCCGTCAAGGCCGCCATTAGCGAGCTGCCGCGCCTGCACGGTGGTGCCGAGGTGCTCGACCGCGTCGACGCGCTGCTGGCGGCGGCGGGCATTGTTGCGCCGCTCACGCGCGAGCTGCGTGCCCTGGTCGAGGGCTTGGCTCCCGAGGACGCCCAGGTGCTGTCCTTCGACTTCTCCATCATGAACTCGTTTGATTACTACACGGGCCTGGTCTTTAAGGCCTATGCCGGTGGCCTGCCCGATCCGGTGGGTTCGGGCGGACGCTACGACTCCATCTTTACCGGTGCATTTGGCGACGGCATCGAGGTGCCGGCGGCGGGCTTTGCCTTTTCGCTTGAGCGCCTGGAGGCCGCGCGCACCTCGGCCGAGGACGCTGCTTCCGATGGTGACCATGCCGTGGGCCGCGGCGCCGAGGGTCCGCTGCGCATCGCTGTGCCCAAGGGCTCGCTCAAGGCCGACACGCTCGACGTGCTCGAGGCCGCGGGCTTGGACGTCTCTGAGCTGCGTGACCCCGGTCGTCACCTCATCGTGCGCGGCCGCGACACACAGGCCGGTGAGGGTGCGATCGGCGATATCGAGTTTGTCATTGTGCGCCCCAGCGACGCGCCCGCCTTTGTGGGCTGCGGCGGTGCCGACTGCGGCATCTGCGGCTGGGACTCGCTTATCGAGGCGGACCTCAACCTGCTGCAGCTGGTCGACCTGGGCTACGGCCTGTGCACGTTTATCGAGGCAGAACCCGCGTGGCGCGCCGGTCAGGCCGAGCGCAACTATGCCCGCCGCGGTGCGCTTCGCGTGGCCACCAAGTACCCGCGCATCGCGAGTGCCTGGTATGCCGAGCGCGGCGTGAACGCCGACATCGTCTCGCTGCACGGCAACATCGAGCTGGGCCCCATCGTCGGCATGACCGACCGTATCGTGGACATCACCGCTACGGGCGCCACGCTGCGCGATAACGACCTCGTTATTACTGGTCGCATTATGGACTGCACGGCCCGCTTCTTTGTCAATCCGGGTGCCGCACGTCTGGATCCGCGCGTACGCAACCTGGCCGATCGCTTGGCGGCAGCCGTGAAGGACAAACATTTTGAGCCCGTTGCGGGCTCGGCACAATAGCGCGAGCACGCACGGGCGCCCCAACGTCCGGGCTGCGGGCCGACTGGCGCCGCCGCCCGGTCTCTCGTTTTTCGAACAAAACCTCGACCGATAGGGGATACCGATATGAAGACCATCAAGCTTGCTCCCGGTGAGCGCCTCGTTACCAACCAGCTCAACCGTAAAGGAGTGCTGCCGCAAAACATCGTCGACGCCGCCCGCGATATCGTGACCAACGTGCGTGTCAATGGCGATGCCGCGGTGCGCGACTACTGTCAGCGCTTTGACGGCGTTGAGCTGCAGAGCTTCCGTTTGCCGCAAGTGCAGATCGATGCCGCGCTCGAAGGCCTCGATCCGGCCTTTGTCGCTGCGCTCGAGAAGGCTGCGCGCCAGATTCGTGAGTTCCACCAGCGCGAGGTCGAGCAGAGTTGGTTTACCACGCGCCCGGACGGCACGATGCTCGGCGTTAAGGTGACCCCGCTTGCCGCGGCTGGCATCTACGTGCCGGGCGGCCGTGCTCAGTACCCTTCCACCGTGCTTATGAACGCCATTCCCGCCAAGGTCGCTGGCGTTGAGCGCGTGGTCATGGTGACCCCGCCGCAAAAGGACGGCCTGATCAGCCCCTACACGCTCGCCGCGGCAAAGCTCGGCGGCGTGGACGAGATCTATATGGTGGGCGGCGCTCAGGCCGTGGCCGCGCTGGCGTACGGTACCGAGACCATTCCGCGTGTCGATAAAATCACCGGCCCGGGCAACGCCTTTGTTGCCGCGGCCAAGCAGATTGTCTCGGGCGATGTAGGTATCGATATGGTCGCCGGTCCCTCCGAGGTCTGCGTGCTGGCCGACGCCACGGCCAAGCCCATGGTGGTCGCGGCCGACCTGATGGCCCAGGCCGAGCACGATCCGCTGGCGGCCTGCTATCTGGTGACCTGCGACGAGCAGTTTGCGCGCGAGGTCGAGGCGGGTATCGACATCCTGGTAGCGCAGTCGCCGCGTGCCGAGATCACGCGTGCCTCGCTCGACAATGAAGGCACCATCGTGGTGGCCGCCGACATGGCTGCCGCCGTCGAGGCGGTGAACACCGTGGCGCCCGAGCACCTGGAGCTGCACTGCAAGGATGCGATGGGCCTGCTTGGCGGTATTCGCAACGCCGGCGCCATCTTTGTGGGCGCTTGGAGCTCCGAGCCACTCGGCGATTACGTTGCCGGCCCCAATCACACGCTACCGACCGGTGGCACGGCCATGTTCTCCAACCCGCTTTCGGTGGAGGAGTTCGTCAAGCGCTCGAGCGTCATTTGCTATACGCCCGAGGGCCTGCTCTCCGATGCTCCCGCTACGCAGCGCCTGGCCGAGGCCGAGGGCCTGTGGGCACACGCGCTTTCTGCCGCACTGCGTCGCCGCGTGTTGGAGCAGGGCGAGGATGCCGTGAGCGCCGAGTCGCTCGCCGCGGCCGACCTGACCAAGGTTGCCTGGCCGGGCGACGCCGTGGCGACGGTTGCCGAGGGTGTGGACCTGGCGGCTGCGGGCGCGGATGGCGTTGGCGCGACTGGCAAGGAGGCCTAATATGGCCGAGCTCACGCCCCGTATGAAGGAGCTCGTCCAGCCCTACTTGGCCGGCATTGAGCCCTACGATCCCAACTTTACGCCCACGCGCATCAATCTTTCGGCCAACGAGAACACCTATCCCGTGCCGGCTGGCGTGCGCGAGGCGGTTGATGCGGCCTTGGCTGCCACACCGCTCAACCGCTATCCCGATCCCATGTCCAACGACCTGCGCGACGAGTTTGCCGCTTGGCATGGTGTGGCGCGCGAGAATGTCTGCGTGGGCAACGGCGGCGACGAGCTGCTCTATAACTACCTGTTGGCGTTTGGCGGCGCGGGACGGACCCTGCTCAACTGCCCGCCGTGCTTTAGCGAGTATGCCTTCTTTGCGTCTCTGTGCCAGACCGAGGTGCGCGACGTGTGGCGCGACCCGGCGACCTTTGAGCTCGATCAGACAGCCGTGCTTGCGGCGGCGCCCGAGTGCAACCTGGCGATCGTGACCTCGCCCAATAACCCCACGGGTGACGTGGCGCCGCTCGACTTTGTCGCGGCGCTTTGCGATGCGTGCCCCGGCATGGTAATGGTCGACGAGGCCTACGTTGAGTTCGCCGACGATTCGTTTGGCGCGGCCACCACGGCGCAAGGCCTTATCGCCGAGCATCCCAACCTGGTGATTCTGCATACGCTGTCCAAGGCGTTTGGCGCCGCCGGCACGCGTCTGGGTTATGTGATCGCGGCACCCGAGGTCATCGACGTGTTCGCGGCGATTCGCCAGATCTATTCGGTCAATGTGCTGAGCCAGGCAGCCGCGCTTGCCTGCGTGCGTGCCCGCGATGCGTACGCGCCCGTGGTGGCGCAGGTTGCATTCGAGCGCGAGCGTGAGCTGTGCGCCCTGCGCGCGATGGCTGCCGAGGGCATGCCCGTGGAGGCATGGTCGAGCGCGGCGAACTTTGTGCTCGTGCGCACGCCGCATGCCACGCGCGTGCGTGAGCACCTGCGCGACGAGTATTCGATTTTGGTGCGCGACTTTAGCTACGCGCCGGGGCTTGCGGACTGTCTGCGCATTACCGTGGGTACCCCGCAGGAAAACGACGAGGTGCTGGCTGCGTTTGCCGCGCTGGTGAAGGAGGAGATGTAGATGGGCCGTTATGCCGAGGTGACCCGCAAGACGGGTGAGACCGACATTGTCGTCAAGCTCGACCTGGACGGAAGCGGCGTGTGCGATATCTCGACCGGAGTGCCGTTTTTCGACCATATGCTCAACGCCTTTGGTCGCCATGGACTGTTTGATTTGACGGTGCATGCGGTAGGCGACGTTGAGGTCGACGCGCACCACACCGTCGAGGACACGGGCATTGTGCTGGGCGAGGCATTTTGCAAGGCGCTGGGCGACAAGGCGGGCATTACGCGCTTTGCCGATGCAGCGATTGCCATGGACGAGACGCTCGTGATGGCTGCCGTGGACATTTCGGGTCGCGGCCAGGCCTACTGCGAGCTGCCCGTGCCGACCGAGCGCGTGGGCAGCTTCGATACCGAGCTGGCCGTCGAGTTCTTCTATGCCTTCGCACGCGATGCCAAGCTCACGCTGCACGTGCGCGAACTGGCGGGTGGCAACTCGCATCACATTATCGAGGCCGCCTTTAAGGCCGTGGGCCGCACGATGCGCCACGCCTGCGAGCTCGATCCCCGCGTGCAGGGCATCCCCAGTACCAAGGGCTCACTGTAACCGTCACAAGGGTAAAACCACCACGAAGGTGCCTGTCCCCTTTGTGGTGGTTGTGGATGATGAGAAGTGGAGGGTCGCGTGGGCGAACCAAAGATTGTGGTGGTCGACTACCACAAGGGCAACTTGTCGAGCGTCGTGCGCGGGCTTGCGCGCGCCGGTGCCGCCGCCTGCACATCGGACGATCCGGAGCAGATCCGCAACGCCGACGGCCTGGTCATCCCGGGCGTGGGCGCGTTCTATGACGCAATCGCCTTTATGCGCCAGAGCGGCGAGGAGGTGGCCGTGCTCGATGCCGTTGCCGCTGGAACTCCGTTGCTCGGCATCTGCCTGGGCCTTCAGCTATTTTTTGAGCGCGGCAACGAGGGCGTGCCGGCCGACGAGGGCGCGGTCACGGACAGAAACGCTCCCGAGCAGGCTGGCGGTCCCTGGGTCGATGGCCTGGGTATTATGCGCGGCTCGTGCACGCGCCTGGAGTCGAGCCGCCTGAAGGTGCCGCACGTGGGCTGGGACCAGGTGCACATGACGTCCGCCGGTGCGGCTGATCCGCTGCTTGCCGGTTTTGCCGAGGGCGCCAACATGTACTTCACCCACAGCTACGCGGTGGCCGACGACGTCGATGCCGCCGATGTGTTGGCGCGCACGCACTATGCACGGAGTTTCCCGTGCATCGCGCGCCATGGCAACGTGTGGGGCTGCCAGTTCCATCCCGAGAAATCCTCCGCGCTGGGTCAGCGCATCCTTAAGAACTTCGTCAACATCGTCGAGGAGGTCGGCCGATGATCCTGTTTCCCGCAATCGATTTGATCGGCGGCAAGGTTGTACGCCTGGAGCGCGGCGACCGCAGCCGCTGCAAGGTATATTCCGACGACCCCGTGGCCGTTGCCCGCTCGTTTGCCGAGCAGGGCGCAAGCTGGGTGCATGTCGTCGACCTATCCGCAGCCTTTGGCGAGGACGAGGACACATGCGCTGCCAACTCGGCGGCGATTAAGGCCATCTGCGGCGTCGACGGTCTGTCCGTGGACGTGGGCGGCGGCGTTCGCTCGCTCGCACGCATCGACGAGCTGGCCGGCTATGGTGCTCGCCGCATTGCGCTGGGCACCGTGCTGGTGACCGAGCCGGGTTTTGCCGAGGTGGCAGCCCAAGGCTTTGGCGAGCTGCTGGTCGCCGACATTGCCGCGCGCGACGGCCAGGTTAAGGTGAACGGCTGGCGCGACGGCGCGGGCGTGGCACTCGACGATGCCGTGGCGCAGCTTACCGAGCTGGGCTTTAAGCATCTGGTGTATACCGACATCGCGCGCGATGGCATGCAGACGGGCATCGACGTGGCGGCATATCGCCATGTGGCGCAGGTCGCGGGCTTTCCCGTCGTGGCTTCGGGCGGTATCTCGATGCTCGACGACATCCGCGCACTGGCCGCGGTGGGCGAGGTCGCGATTGAAGGCGCCATTACCGGCCGTGCGCTCTACGAAGGCAACTTTACGCTGGCACAGGCGCTGGCCGCCGCTCGAGGGGAGGAGTAGCCCATGCTTACCAAACGCGTGATTCCCTGTCTGGATGTTAAGGACGGCCGCGTGGTCAAGGGCGTCAACTTTGTGAGCCTGCGCGATGCTGGCGACCCGGTGGAGCTGGCGCGCGCCTACGACCGCGAGGGTGCAGACGAGGTCGTCTTCCTGGACATTACCGCCACGAGCGACAACCGCGCGACGACCATCGAGATGGCGGCGCATGCGGCCGAAGAGCTCGCTATCCCCTATACCGTGGGCGGCGGTTTTCGCGACTTGGCGGGCATGCGGACCATGGTTGCCGCCGGCGCCGACAAGGTGTCGCTTAACTCTGCTGCCGTGCGCGATCCGTCGTTGATCAGCCAGGCCGCCGCGGCGTTTGGCAGCCAGGCGGTGGTCGTGGCGATTGATGCCAAACGCGTCGGCCTGCCCGGCGAGCCAGGTGCCGACAAGTGGGAGGTCTTCACGGCGGGCGGTCGCAACGCCACAGGTATCGATGCGGTGGCGTGGGCCGAGGAAGCGGCTCGTCGCGGCGCCGGTGAGATCTTGCTCACCAGCATGGATCGCGACGGCACCAAGGCTGGCTTCGACCTGGCACTCACCCGTGCCGTGGCGCGCGCAGTGCCGATTCCCGTCATCGCGAGCGGCGGCGTGGGCACGCTCGAGCATTTTGCCGAGGGCGTGATCGAGGGCGAAGCCGACGCCGTGCTGGCGGCCAGCGTCTTTCACTTTGGAACCTTCAGCATCCGCCAGGTGAAGGAGTATATGGCCTCTCAAGGCATCCCTGTCAGGTTGGACTTCTAGCGCTGCGGCTTGCCCAGGCACCCGACCTTCCGGCTCCAACCCTCCTCGCGTACTTAAGTACGCGTCGTCGGGCTTGTCGCTCGGAATCTCGGGCACCTGGACAACCCTCGCCGACCGGCGATGTTTAAATTGGGGAATTGAAATGAGAGAAATTACTACTCCAGCGGATCTTAAATACGACGCCAAAGGATTGATTCCTTGCGTGGTTCAACAGTATGACACCGGCGAGGTGCTTATGGTTGCTTGGATGAACGAGGAGTCGGTGGGGCTGACGCTCAAGACCGGCACCACGTGGTTTTGGAGTCGCAGCCGCCAGGAGCTCTGGAACAAGGGCGCGACGAGCGGCAATATGCAGGAGGTCAAGGAGCTCTGGGCCGACTGCGATAGCGATACGCTACTGGTTAAGGTTGACTCTCCGGGCCCGGCCTGCCACACCGGCAACCGTACCTGCTTCTTTAAGAAACTCGCCTAAGGCGGGCGCCCTGTTGGGCACTCGGTAAAACGGAAAGGATTGAACTATGGGTGTGCGCACCGCAATTGTTCAGGATGGAAATATCGGCGAGACGCTGACGGGTCTGGCCGAGGTGATTCACGGTCGTCGCGATGCGTCGCCACAGGAGAGCTACACTGCTCGTCTGTTGACCGACGTCGAGGACGAGCTGCTCAAGAAGCTTGCCGAGGAGGCGAGCGAGGTCATCATGGCCTGCAAGGATAACGATCACGATCACATCCGCTACGAGGCCGGCGACCTGGTCTACCACCTGCTCGTAACGCTCGAGCGCTACGGTGTCACCCTCGACGAACTGGCCGGCGAACTCAACGCTCGCCGCCACTAGTCATTGGGGACGTTCTTAAACGACTAGTCGTTTGGGACAGTCTTTGTTGGTGTAACGGAGTCATGGAAGTTGCGGTGAAATAGGGACTGTTTAAGTGCTTCATCAGGCAAAACAATCCCTATTTCACCGCAACTTATGAAGGGATGGCTAGGCGAGGGGTGTGGGTTCCCATTCGCCGGTGGGGTGGGGGATGTCGAAGGTTCGGTAGCCGCAGTCGTAGGCGTGGGCTTGTGCCTCGCGGATGTTCCAGCAGATGTCGCAGGCGCGGTGTGCGTCCGAGCCAAAAGTAATCGGCACCTCGGCGTGGGCGAAGCAACGCAGCAGCCCCGTCGAGGGGTAATAGTCGTCGAGGCCCTTGCGCGGTGCGGCCGTCGAGACCTCAACGCGGCGGCCCGTGTCGTGGGCGCACTCGGCCATCTGCTGCCAAAACGGCGCGGGGTCAAAGTCGGGTGCAAACCCTTCCTTCGAAAAGCGCGTGACCAGGTCGGGGTGGGCCATCACGTCAAAGTTGAGTGAGCTTTCGCAAGCGCGGCACCAGTCGTCGACGTAGCGCTCCCACACGCCGCGTACCCCCAGGTTTTCCCAAACGTGCAGGTTGGTGTCGTCGTCGATCCAACCGCAAAGGGAATCGGGTGTATCGGGGCGAGCGACGTTTTCCGTTCCCGCCGTACCCGCGGCACCGGCCATGATATCGCCGGGGTCGCCAATCCAGTGCACGCTGCCCAAGCGCACCACGGCGCTCGCTGACCAGCGCTCAACCAAAGGCTCGCAGCCCTCGTACCAATCGCATTCAAAACCGTAGATAAAGGTGAGCTCCGGCGCAATCTGCGCGGCGAGTTTGCGGGCGTCCTCAAAGGCCAGACGATGTGCCGGCAAGTCGCCCTCGACAACCTGCACTTCGCAGCTGGCGTCCATGCTGGCGGGCAGGGTGAGATGGTCGGTCGAGACCATGACGCGGCAGCCGGCGGCGGCAGCGGCGCGGACGTTGTCCTCAAATGAGGCATGGCCGTCCGAAAACGAGGTGTGGGTGTGGCAATCGACCAGCGGGCAAGCAGACATGGCGGCTCCTTTGCATTTGGCGAATCCGCTCCATTGTAATGGTGCAGCTTTCAACACGCCGGGCACGCCGGAGCTCGAAATCGATTGGAAAGGCTGCGCGCTGTGTGGTGCGGCCTCGCTTGCTCTCAAAACATGTACGTCAGCCTCCAAAAGCTGCAAAAAATGACATGTTTGGAGGCTGGCGTACATGTTTGGGTGAGGCGGTGGAGTGTCGGTTTCTTGCGGACAAGGAAAAACGCATTCATCGCGCGCCGCCACACTTGCGCCGCCCGCGATGTGCTAGCGTTTGGATGAATAAAACGAGCCCGTGCGGAAAGGATCCGGACCGTATGCAACGTGGAAGTACATCTCCGCTGTCCCGCGAGACCGATGCGCCCGAAACCATCGTCAAGCTGGAGTGCGACATCGACGATGCGTCGCCCGAGGTGCTCGCCTATGCCGCCGACCGCTTGCGCGAGGCGGGCGCCCGCGAAGTGCACTGGCTGCCTCTCTACTGCAAAAAAGGTCGTCCCGGCTGGCAGCTGCAGGTAATTTGCGCCCGCGAGGACATTGACCGTCTGCAGATGATCATCTTTTTGGAAACCACGACCAACGGCATCCGCCGCCAGGTTATGGAGCGCGTCTGTCTGCCGCGTCGTTTTGAGCAGGTGGCGACGCCTTGGGGCGAGGTGGCCGTCAAAGTAGCCACCCTGCCCGACGGCAGTGAGCGTGCGGCGCCCGAGTACGAGGACTGCTCCCGCCTCGCTCGCGAGCGCAACGTGCCGCTCCAACGCGTGATGCAGGCGGCCCAGAGCGCGGCACTGCGATTTGAATAGCGCGGCCGGCGACATCCCGCGCCCAGTCATATCAACCCCACCCGAAAGGACCATCATGAAATACCTCATCGCTTCCGACATTCACGGCTCGGCATATTGGACCGAGCGTCTGGTCGCCGCCATCGAGTCCGAGCAGCCCGACCGCATCGTGCTGCTGGGAGACCTGCTCTACCACGGCCCGCGCAACGACCTGCCGCGCAACTACGCCCCCAAGTGCGTGATTCCGCTGCTCAACGCCCTGACCGACCGCATCATCGCGGTGCGCGGCAACTGCGACGCCGAGGTCGACCAGATGGTGCTCGACTTCCCCGTCATGGCCGACTACGCCACGCTGTTCGACGAGACCGGCCGCGAGCTGTTCCTGACGCATGGCCACGTCTTTGGCGCCGGCATGCACAACAGTGTCGACCACGCGCCCGCGCTGCCCGAGGGCTCCGCGCTCGTCTACGGCCACACACACATCAAGGTTAACGAGGAAAGCGCCGCGCACCCGGGCCTGTGGCTCTTCAACCCCGGCAGCGTGAGCATCCCCAAGGATGGCACGCACAGCTACGGCATCTACGAGGGCGGTGCGTTCCGCCACGTGATCATGGAGGAGGACTAACCATGGCGCAGCACACGGCCCAGCAAAATGCCGAGGGCTCGCGCGATCTGTCCACGCTGGTCGACGCGTCGGCCGAGCTGCAGCATCTGGTGCAGACCATCTGGCGTCTGCGTCAGCCCGATGGCTGCCCGTGGGACCGCGAGCAGACGCACCGAAGCATTGGCAAGAACATGATCGAGGAAGCCTACGAGGCGCTCGACTGCATCGAGGCGGACGACGCGGCGCATCTGCGCGAGGAGCTCGGCGACGTGCTCATGCAAGTAGTGTTGCATGCGCAGATCGCGGCGGACGCCGGTGAGTTTACGCTGGCCGATGTGGCACGCGATATCGACGCCAAGCTCATCCGCCGCCACCCGCACGTGTTTGGCGATGCGGATGCCGATAACTCCGACGATGTGCTCAAGATCTGGGACGAGGTTAAGCTTGCCGAGAAGGCTGCCAAGGACAAGGCCGTGGCGGCAGGCGAGGCTGCGCCCGAGGGCCTGCTTGACGGCGTGCCCACACATCTGCCGGCGCTGATGCAGGCCCAGAAGGTGTCGCGCAAGGCGGCTGCCGTGGGCTTTGAGTGGGAGACAGTCCAGGATGTGTGGGACGAGGTTGCCGAGGAGCGTGCCGAGTTTGAGGCCGAGGCTCCCGGCTCGCTCGAGCGCGAGATGGAGTTTGGCGACCTGCTCTTTGCCCTGGTCAACGTTGCGCGCAAGGAGGGTATCGACGCCGAGAGCGCCCTGCGCGCGAGCACGGCCAAGTTTCGCCGTCGCTGGGCTGCGATGGAACAGATGGCGGCCAATGCCCACGTTGATCTTGCCGAGCTTTCGACCCATGGGCTCAACGACCTGTGGGACGCAGCAAAGGCAGGGGAGTAAGACTGCGGGAACGACGGGCTGACACGCCTCATCGTTCCCGCTATATTTTTCGAAAATCAAGTGTATCCCTCGGCTAACTTAGGGCATAATGCAAAAAGTGCGACAAGGCTAACTTATGAACCTGCGCGCCTCTACAGCGTGCAAGCCGCGTCGCCAAGCATTCAACCCGTTTCCAAGTGAGAGGGAGACAACATGAGCGATATTTTGGACGTCTACGGTCGCGAGGTGCTCGACAGCCGCGGCAATCCCACCGTCGAGGTCGAGGTCGTGCTCGAGGACGGCAGCTTTGGCCGCGCAATGGTGCCTTCGGGTGCTTCGACCGGCGCCTTTGAGGCCTGCGAGCTGCGCGACGGGGACAAGGGTCGCTACCTGGGCAAGGGCGTTTCGCAGGCCGTCGAGCATGTCAACAACGAGTGCGCTAACGCCGTCGTGGGCCTCGACGCCTTCGACCAGCGCGCCGTCGATGCCGCGCTGATTGCCGCGGACGGTACCCCCAACAAGACCAAGCTCGGTGCCAACGCCATCCTGGGCGTGTCGCTGGCCGTTGCCCGCGCCGCCGCCGAGTCGGCGGGCCTGTCGCTGTACCAGTACCTGGGCGGCGTCAACGCTCATCTGCTGCCCACACCTATGATGAACATCCTCAACGGCGGCGTGCATGCCGACAATAACGTTGACTTCCAGGAGTTCATGATCATGCCGGTGGGCGCCCCGAGTTTTGCCGAGGGCCTGCGTTGGTGCGCCGAGGTATACCACACCCTCAAGGGCGTGCTGCACGAGGCCGGCCTGGGCGGCGGCGTGGGCGACGAGGGCGGCTTTGCCCCCAACCTCAAGACCAATGCCGAGCCGTTCGAGTACATCACCAAGGCCGTCGAGAAGGCTGGCTTTAAGCCCGGCGTCGACTTCATGTACGCCATGGACCCGGCCTCGACCGAGTTCTACAACGCCGAGACCGGCATGTACGAGCTCAAGGGCGAGGGCGTGGAGTACACGAGTGCCCAGATGGTTGATTACTGGGAGAAGCTCGTCGACACCTATCCCATCATCTCCATCGAGGACGGCATGGCCGAGGAGGACTGGGACGGCTGGGTTGAGCTCACCCGTCGCATTGGCAACAAGGTGCAGCTGGTGGGCGACGACCTGTTCGTCACCAACACCGAGCGCCTCAAGAAGGGCATCGAGCTGGGTGCCGCCAACGCGATCCTGGTCAAGGTCAACCAGATCGGCACGCTCACCGAGTCGCTCGAGGCCATCGAGACCGCCAAGGAGGCCGGTTACGCTTGCATCGTGAGCCACCGTTCCGGCGAGACCGAGGACTCCACGATCGCCGACCTGGTCGTGGGCGTTAACGCCGGCCAAATCAAGTCGGGCGCCCCGTGTCGCAGCGACCGTATTGCCAAGTACAACCAGCTCATCCGCATCGAGGACGAGCTTGAGGGCAGCGCGCGCTACGCCGGCAAGGCCGCGTTCTACAACATTCGCTAAACGGGCGAATTTGGCGAGGGGGAGGCTGACTCGGTTCCGCCTCGCCTTGGCTGGATGCCGCAAAGCGCTATGGGCGCTGGGCCATACGGCTCAGCGCCTTTTTTATGTCGAGCAAAGGCTGGCGAAGGCGGTGCGCGCGCTCGTGCTATAACTAGAATACTAAGCGCAAACAAACCTCAACCGCACAAGGCGCACATGGATCAGATTTACGACAACAGGTACTATTCCGCCGGTTCGCGTGAGCCGTCGCCTCGCCGTGCGCGCACGGTGCAGCTCGGTGGGTCCGCCTACGCTGGCGCCGACCGCTCCATGCAGCGCCCGACAAGTACCTCGCGCCCCAATGCTCAAGTGAATACTTCGTCAGATGGACCGGTGCGCCCGGCACGTTCGTCGCATGCATCGCGTCCCTCGACTCAGGCACACGACAAATCGAGCAGGCCTTCGAACCGTTTTTCGGGCTCGGACTTTATGCACTACGCCAACGACAACGCGGTGGTCAAGGCGATCTACGACTTTACCCACGGTCCTCAGCGAGGGCTATTCATCGGCATTGTCGTTGCCCTGGTGCTCGTGAGCCTGTATTTCCCCGTGCGCGATCTGTATGTGGCAAAGCGTTCGAGCGATATCTTGGCCAAGCAGGTCGAGATTCGTCAGCAATACAATGATGGGCTGCAAAAAAGCGTCGACAAACTGCTCTCGGAGGAGGGCATTAAGGATGCGGCGTCCGAGGATCTGGGCCTGGTGATGCCCGGCGAGAAGAGGATTGAAGTGCAGGGCCTGGACGACGATTCGGATTCGTCTTCGAGCAAGAAGTCGTCGAACGCCAAGAAGGCCAGCGAAGTTGCCAAGGAAATCGAAGAAGTCGGTAAGGACGCCCCGTGGTACATCCAGGCGCTCGACATGCTGTTTGGGTTTAACGGTGTCGAGGGCCAGACGGTCGTGTCCAACGGCAAATAGCGCCCGGAGGGGAGCCCGCAATGGCAGATTGCAAACGATATAAGGTGGCGGCGATCGATCTGGGAACGGTGTCGTCGCGACTGGTGCTGGCGCAGGTCGAGGGCGGGGCGATCGTGGAATCGTCCAAGCATACCGAGATTACCGACCTGGGCGAGGGTGTGGACGCGACGGGTCGCTTTTGCGAGGCGGCGGTCGAGCGCGTGCTCGCTGCGTGTCGCATGTTTGTGGACGAGGCGCGTGCCTTTGGGGCCGCGTGCATTTGCACCACATGCACGAGCGCCGCGCGCGATGCATCCAATGCCGCACTGCTGCTGGACGGTCTGCGTGAGCTGGGGCTCGAACCGCAGGTGATTCCGGGCGAGGTCGAGGCGCGCCTGACGTTTTTTGGCGTGGCGCACGACTTTGCCGGCGAGCGCATCATTGTTGCCGATTCGGGCGGCGGATCCACGGAGCTCGCGACGGGCGTCTATGCGCCGGAGCGTGGGGTCTTTGCGCTGGAGGGCACGCGTTCGCTGGACATCGGTTGTCGCCGTGTGACGGAGCGATTTTTCTCGGCACTGCCGCCCGCACGCGGCGAGCTTACTGCCGCTGCCGCGTGGGCGGGCGAGCAGTTCGCTGCCTATTTTGAGGGCCTGCCGAGCAGTTTTGAGCGCGCCGAACGCTTGGTCGCAGTGGGTGGCACCGTCACCACACTCGTGGCGCTCGTTCATGAGCTGGAACCGTACGATTCGAGCTTTGTGCACCTGCGCGAGCTTTCGCTGGATCAGGTTTCGGCCGCTATCGAGCGCATGTCTGCGTTGGATGCGGACGGCATCGCCGCTCTACCGGGTGTACAGCCCAAACGCGCGGGCGTGATCTTGGCTGGTGCCGTGGTAATCCGCGAGCTTATGCGAGCCGGCGGCTACAAGACGCTCACTGTAAGCGAGAACAGCTTACTCGCCGGCATGGCCGCCACCATCAACGAGGCTCTCGACGGTGCGACCCCCACCATCTCCTGGACCCCAGAGCTCAGCACCCTCTAAATAAGTTGCGGTGAAATAGTTCCTAAATAAGCTGGTAAACGGTATAAACAGGATCTATTCCACCGCAACTTCTAAGGGACCGAAGCTGTCTTTTTAGCCCGTCCTAAATTAGTTGACTTTCTGAAGCGCGGGGCGGTGGGACGTCTGCGTATTTGCTGCGCAAATCCGCACCGGCTTCGGACGCCTGCTGGCGCCCTCGCCGGCTCGCTGCGGACGCTGCGCGTCCGCTTGACGCTCGCCCCCCCCTCGCGGGTTCGAGTCCCACCGGCATCTAAAAGAAGTGAGCCCGCATCCCTTGGGGACACGGGCTCGAAAGCTCCATATGGTAGGGGCGGTGGGACTCGAACCCACAATCCTTGCGGCGAGAGATTTTAAGTCTCCTGCGTATGCCAATTCCGCCACGCCCCCGTGAGACTAGAAGTCTAGCACAAGCCGTCCGTTACGCGTTGACGGCCATCGAGTGTTGCCCCGACTTCTCCAGGAACTCCTGGAACTTGGCTTCGTCGCCCTTGTTCTTGTACTGCAGAGCCAACAGATACTCCAAGCGGCAGCTCTTGACCTTGTCGTCACCGGCCTCCTTGAGCATGCGCTCCAGCTCGGGAATGTCGTTGTGGCGCTTGAGGATCATCGTGTCGTACATCAGTTGGCATTCGTGTGCGACTGCCTCGGCCTGGCCGCCCTCAAAGCCTTTGATCTCGTGCAGCAGCTCCTTGGACTTTTTGCGGTCCTCCTGGCCAACGTAGTAGTTAAAGGCCTTAATCACCAGGTCGACGCGCTGCATCTTGGGCAGATTGAGTCCCAGCAGCAAATCGAACATCTCGTCGGCGCGCTTGTGGTCCTCGCGCAGCAGATAGGAGTTCAGGCGCAGGTAGTCGCGGTTATAGCGCGGGTACAGCATGCTGGTGAGTTTGCCATCGAGCAAACGATCGAACTCGTCCCACTGCTTGGCAGCCATAAGCTGTTGCAGGCGCTTAAACGTGGTGCGTTTTTTTACGCTAAAGAACACCGATATGGCGATACAAATAATGACGACGGCGGTCCAGAGGGTGCGGGAATCGGGCATTTTAGAGTCCTTAGTCGCTCGTAAAGCGAGCGGTATGACAACACGTGCTAGATGTATTATACGCGGCGTGCAAGCAAACTGGCATAAAAGCGCATCGAGGCCGAGCGCCATCGCTCGCTGCGGTACACTTACCTAAAGTAAACCATGAAGGGAGACATTACCTATGAAGAAGATTGTTTTGGCTTGCGGTGCTGGCGCTGCTACTTCCACGCTCGTTGCCCAGAAGGTCGCCACCATGCTCGACGCCAACGGTTACGCCGACAAGTACGAGATCGTGCAGTGCGCCATCTCCGAGGCCAAGGACGTTTGCGACGAGGGCGCCGATCTGCTGATCGCCACCACCGTTGCCCCCGAGGGCCTTACCTGCCCGTACGTGAGCGGCGTGCCCTTCATGACCGGCATGAACCGCGTCGCTGCCGAGAAGGCCGTTCTTGACGTCATGGCTCAGTAGGCGCTGACTGCATGAGTGAGCAGAACGCCAATCCGGTCGAGCTCTTTGGCATGCGCGTTGCCCATGTGGGCATTAACGCCACCGACCCGGCAGACGCCCTGGAAATCGCGGAGCTGTTCTCGACGATGATGGGTCTGCCCGTTATCGAGACCCCAGTTTCGTACTTTAACGATTCGCTGGTCGAGGTCATGAAGCAGAATGGTCGTGGCACCAAGGGCCACATCGGCTTTGCCGTCAACGACATTGATGCGGCCGAGAAGTGGTTTGCCGAGCGTGGGCTCGAGGTCAACGAAGAGTCGCGCGCGCTGCTGCCCGACGGTAGCACCAAGCTCGTGTACTTTAAGCGCGAGTTCGCCGGTTTCGCCGTGCATCTGTGCCGCGAGTAGCGCACAAGCTGCCATAGCTAGCAAAAAGGGATAGGGCCGTGTGGCCCTATCCCTTTATTTATGCCGAGGGGCTTCCTAGCGCGGCAGGCGAATCGTAAAGCGGCTGCCGACGCCCTCGACCGAGGTCACGCCGATGACACCGCCATGGCTATCGACGATCCACTTGGCAATGGCAAGCCCCAGACCCGAGCCCTGCGCGCCGGCATCGCGTGCGTTGTCGGCTCGGTAGAACCGTTCAAACGCGTGAGCTGCGGATTCCTGGTTCATGCCGATGCCTTCGTCCTCAACACTTATGTCGATCGTGCCCGCGCCCGCATCGGGCGTTATGCCAAATGTGACGGTCGTTCCCGCATCCGAGTACTTGGCGGCATTCTGCACGATCACGCGCAGAGCCTGCTTCACGAGTGCCACGTCGACGGGCGCGTCGCAGCGCGGGTCGCTGACAAGCACGGCGTCAAAGGCCAGCCGATACGTGTGCGTGGCATCGATCATCTGCGATTCCTCGCACACCTCGCCGACCAGTGCGGCCAGGTTGGTATCCGCACGCCGCAGGACCGTGCGTCCGGCATCGCCGCGCGCCAAAAACAGCAGCTGCTCCACGAGCTCCTGCATGTGCTCGCTTTCGGCCTTGAGGGACGCGATGGATTCTGCCAGCACGTCCGGGTCGTCTTTGCCCCAGCGGTTGAGCATGTTTACGTAGCCCTGAATCACCGCGATGGGCGTGCGCAGCTCGTGGCTCGCATCGTTGACAAAGCGCATCTGCTGCAGCTTTGCCTCTTGCATCTGGCGCAGCAGGCGGTTGAGTGCGACCTCGATACTCGCCAGATCGGCGTCGCCGGTGGTGACGCTCGGCGAGTCGACGCTTGCTCGCTCGATAGCCTGCTCCAGTGTTTCCATCTTGCCGCCGGAGAGCTGCATACGGCCGAGCTCGTCCACGCGCAAGGCCAGGTCGTTGAGCGGTGCCATGGTGCGGCGCACGCGACGGGCGCCGCCGAGCATGTCGAGCACGCTGATGACCTGCCAACCCACAACGACAAGGTAGAGAGGCCATAGCGCGACGAGGTCCTGCGCGAGGGGGAAAGTCTTGGTGGTACGCGCAAGCTCGACGGTATAGGTGAGCGTTGCCGGGTCCCAGTCGCGCGCGGGCGTCAGCGACATGCCGTGAACGGTGGTGCCGGGGATCCATCCTGCGGTAAACGCGCCGTCGGGCAGCGTCTGGTTGTATCCATAGACGAGGATTGCCGCCGCAATCACCATCAGCAGCAGATCGAGCCAGACGTAGCTCATCAAGCGGCGCCACATATAGCTCCAGTTGATGGCGCGGGCGATGGAGGTGACGCGCTTGGCCTCGGCGTTACGCGCGGCAGACATAGCCCACCCCGCGCACGGTCTGGATGATGCGGGCGCCGCCGGCGTCCTCGATCTTGGCACGCAGGTGTGCGATGTGCACGTCGACGTTGTTGGTGTCGCCCACGTATTCGTAGCCCAGCGCTTCGTGCGCGATGCGCTCGCGCGTGAGCACGGTTTCGGCATGCGCCATAAGCAGGGCGAGGACGTCGAACTCGCGGGCAGTGAGCGCGATGGGCGAGCCGCCGACCGTGACTTCGCGGCGGTCGGGGTCGAGCGCGACCGAACCCACGGTGAGCGCGGCGGGGGAGGGCGCGACGGAAGCCTGGGCCGAGTCGCTGACCGGGGGTATCGCAGTGGCGCCGACATCCGCGCCGCTCGCCGCGCCCGTCCCGATGCCGCCAACGCCCGATGCCGCCCGCACGGCCTCCGAGCGCTTCAGCGCCACGCGGATCCGTGCGAACAGCTCCTCAATCGCAAACGGCTTGGTCAAGTAATCGTCGGCGCCGGCATCGAGCCCGGCCACCTTGTCCATCACGGCATCTCGCGCGGTGACCATAATCACCGGCACATCCTTGTGCTTGCGGACACGCCGCAAGACCTCCATGCCGTTGAGCTGCGGCAACAGCACATCGAGCAGAATAAGATCGTAGTTGCGCTCCAGCGCCAGGTCCACAGCGGTGCGGCCATCGGCGGCGTGTTCCACCTGGTAGCCCTCGTGCTCCAGCTCGAGCGTCACAAAGCGGGCGATTTTCTCCTCGTCCTCTACGATCAGGATTCGTGCCATGCGTGCCCCCGTCTGCGATTACTTGTCGTCGTTGAGATTTTGCTTGATGTCGTCCGCGGCATCGGCAGCGTGATTCATAAGGTTGTTGATGCTGCCGGGTACGTCGCCGTCGCTATCGATGCGGTAACGCATGCCAAAGAACAGGCCAATCAACATCAGCCATATCGTGGCGCCCCAGGCAAACAACGCAACGATGGGGATTAGGATGGGAATGTTGAGGATGATCGCGTCGCGGCGCGTGGCGATAAACTTGGTGTCCAGGCTCAGGCGGAAGAGCTTTTTGAGGTACTCCCACACGCTGTCCATCTTCTTGGAGAAGTCGGTCTTTTCGCTCGACTTCTCGTAGGCGGCCTGCGCGGCGACCATCTCGGCTGAGGGTTCATCGACCGGCTCGGACTCGGTGGCGGCATGCGCCGACGTGGTCTGCGTCTTGCCCTGCGACTCGAGCCAAATGATGGCATCCAAAACGTAGCCGTCGGCAGCGTCGAGCGCGGCCTTGGCATCGGTGTAGCTCACGTTGCACTTGGTGCGGATGGTTTCAACTTTTTCGAGGTCGTCCATGACCTGTCCTTTCGTTCGATGGGCGCGACGCCGGGCGATCTGCCCGGGCGCGAGCGCTGCGTTCGGCGGCCTGCGTTGCGCGGCGTCGCCCCGCCCTTGGTCGAACTCTATAGTGCAGGTTATAGATTAAGCGATTCTTGAGCCAAGATTAATGTTGGATGAGTTTTTGGGTGGCGGTGGGGAAGTATTGGACCTCGATAGCGGGGGATGGGGTGTCGGTAGCAAAGCGGTGCCAAGGGTTGGTCGAGCGGGCGGTTTTTAGGCGACTGGGACATGGCGGGCGGTCGATCACCTATACTGGTTGGGCCCAACTGGAGAGGTGATAACTAGTTATGAAATCAATCAATGTTGCAGCGGCAATTATTCAGAAGGACGGGAAAATCCTGAGCTGCCAGCGTGGCTACGGCGAGTTTAAAGACGGCTGGGAGTTTCCGGGCGGCAAGCTCGAGCCGGGCGAGACCGGCGAGCAGGCAATCGTGCGCGAGATTCAAGAAGAGCTCGAGGTCACGATCGGTAACCTCGACTATCTTTGCACGGTCGAACACGATTACGAGACGTTCCGCCTGTCGATGCAGTGCTACCTAGCTACCATCCTTTCGGGGGAGTTCAAAGAGCACGCTCACGAGGACATGAAGTGGCTCGATACCAATAACCTGTGGGATGTCGATTGGCTTCCGGCGGACGTTAAAGTCGTTAGGGAGCTCGAAAAGAAACTCGGACTTAACGGACTTAAGTAAGAAAGGAGCGGGCGCCACATGATGCCTCGCTCCTTTTTTGTTACTCGGCTTCACTCAGATCGCTGAGCATAAACTCGTAAATGTCCTGACGCACGGGCGCATTGAGCTCATATTCGATTTCGACGGCGTTGTCGCCGCTCTTAGTTTTAATAGCTTCGAACTCGCCGGTCGGATGCATTTCGCCTAAGAAATAGAACTCCCTACCGCCCTTATCGTCCTTGTTCTTACGCATAAACAAATATGTCTTCAGGCCGTTTCCTGGCCATGTCTGCAGTCGCTGAATCTCGGGGGAGTTGAGCGTGCGGTTGTTCTTGGAGATTGCAACTAGCTTACTCGGCGAAACAAAGCGGTCTTCATACTGAATGGACTCGCTAATGTCGGGCGCCTTGTCATAGTTAATAAATACGGGGAATGTATTGGTCTTCTCGTCGTAGAAGTAGCCGCCAAGATTTTGGCCGTTGATGTTCTTTTCCCAGTTCATCAAGCGGCAGACCTCTTCGTACGTGTACTTGGCGTTGAGAACGAAATTTGTGTTTTCGTACGTCTCGGCATAGTCGAGTCGGTTGCGCGCAATACCAAAATCCAGCACCTCGAGAATCTGACGCTTGAACTCTGCGTTGCGCAGGGCGGTCGCAAACGCTTCGGTCAGACGAGGTCCGGCTCCATCGTCAATAAGCAGGGAAACGAAATCCTTAGGAGTGGCAAAGTCGCCCTTAAGGACTGCGATTGCCGAACTAACGGCGCTGTCCTTAAGCTGTGCGCGGTAGTTCCTAAGCGCAGCCTCGCGCATATGCCGGTAGCCCTCGTGTCCGGCTTCGACGAGCGTTTGAAGCAAATAGAGGTCTTCAAATCGCTTGCCCGCGGCGAGCTTTTGAGAAATAAATTTGAGAATCTTGGTTTGATCAGAGGAAAAATGGACTGTGTAGCCCGGCTCGTATTTGGAAAGAAATGCGTGGTAGGACCCCAGGCCGCTGTTCTTGAAGATAAGCAGCGGATCGATGGAGCCATTACGATCAAATTCGAGCAGCGATGGAATCTTGCCGAGTTTCTGACGCAAGTCGAGATATTCGTTCTTCAAAAATCTGACGGAGGTAAAGTCACCGCCGTCGATGGCCTTATAGATGCGAGCTTCGGAAATACGATCGAAGCTTACCGTTGAGCATCCGGGGATCGCCGAATCGCTCTCTTGGACGAGACGACGCAGACGGTCTTTGTTGTACGTCTTGTCACCCGAAAGCGCGATGGGCACCAAGAAGTTGCTCTGGTAATTGCCAATAAAGTCTAGTACCAGTGCGTATTCCTTGCCATCATTCAGGCGCAAACCTCGTCCGAGCTGCTGAACAAAGATGATTGCGGAGTCGGTGCGTCGAAGCATGATGATCTGATTGAGCGAGGGGATGTCGACGCCCTCGTTCATGATATCGACCGAGAAAATGTACTCGAGCTCGCCGGCTTCAAGTTGGCTGATCGCGGCATCGCGGACTTCATCGGAATCTTGACCGCTAATCGCAGCCGTTCGATATCCGAGAACGTTGAATTTGCGCGACAATTCTTTGGCCTCGGCGTTTCGATTGCAGAAAATTAAGCCCCTGCGGTTGCTTTTGGCGACGCTATATTCTTCGATCTTCTCGGTGATGTGACGCACGCGTTCATCGGACGTCAAGCGTCCGAACAAGGCAGTGTCTTCGACCGTCTCGTCGTCAATCTCCAGATCGTGAATGCCAAAATAATGGAAGGGGGCTAGCATCTCTTCGGCCAAAGCGTCCTGCAGCGTGATCTGGAACGCGATGACGTGATTGAAAAGGGCAAAGACGTCGTAGCCGTCGGTGCGATTAGGTGTAGCGGTCATGCCCAGATAAAACCGAGGCGTAAAGTACGACATGATGGATTGGTAGCTCTGAGATCCCGTGCGGTGGGCCTCGTCGATGACGATGTAGTCGAACTCATCGGGACGGAAACCGCTCAGATGTTTGGCGACCGAAGAACACATGGCAAACACGCAGGTGGCATTGCTTATATTCTTGCCAGTTTGATAGGTGTCGAACGTATAGGTACTACCTAAGAGCCGTTCGTAGCTTACACGGGAGGCGTCTATAATGCGTCGGCGGTGCGCAAGAAAGAGGATGCGCCGGGGTTTAGTTGCGAGTACGTCGAACGCCGAAAGGAAGGTCTTGCCAGTGCCGGTTGCCGAGACCAGCAATGCACGGGTCTCGCTCTTGCGGTGGATTACGCCGAGCGCCTCAAGGGCGCGCTGCTGCATTTTATTGGGCTTGATTTCTTCGAGGTCGTTCGTGGTTGGGCTAACAGTTGCCTGGAACGTCGGTTTCGATTTGGGCTTTGACGGATGTGCCGATCGATATGCGGCATAGTTCTCAATCCAGTCTTGGGAAAGCAAAACGGTTGAGGTGTCGTTCCACAACGAATTGAACTCGCCCCTCAGTTCGCTGAGTAGGCGGCTGTTCTCGACAGTCTGGTACAGCACGTTCCATTCTTTATTACAGGTGAGGGCGGTCTGCGTCATGTTCGAGCTGCCGACGATGACCGTGCTGGTTTCGCCCTTATCAAAAATGTATCCCTTGGCATGCAGATTACCCTGGAATACGCGAACTTCCATGTTGTCGTATTCCAGGAGCTTGCGAAAGGCATCGGGTGAGTTGAAGTTGAGATAGGTGGACGTGAGCAGCCTGCCCTTAATGCCACGCTGCTTGAGCTCCTGGAACGTCTCGACCAGGATTTGAAGGCCGCCGTCTGCAACAAACGCTACGCAAAAGTCAAAAGAGCCGCAGGTTGAGAGCTGCTCCTTGATAACGGATAGTAGTGTTCCGCCTGTCGCCTTTGAGTTGGCGATGAGCTTGGGTGAATCGTTCTCGCGTGCAAGCGAGTCGAATTCAATATCAATCTGCTGCTGCGTAGTCATCCCGGCCAAACCTTTCGAAAGACTATGTTGGCGCCAGGATAACAGATCGATCGTTCGTGTTTTGGGCGTATGTGATTTTTAGACTATCGGCTACTCAAGTTTGTGGCTGCGGCCTTGGTGCCGTGTCTTGCTGGGCCTCTCTCTATCTATGTGTATGTGTTTTCGTCTTATAGGCTGCTGGGAGAAGTCCCGCCCCCAAGATTCCGCGCATGCCATGGCTCCGTGTCGGCCATGTGGCAAGCTGTTTGTCATAGCCTCGCCGGAATCCGACTGCAAATGGCCACGGACGGATATGCAGGTTCTTGTCGCTACGTGAGAAGAACTTGCAGAATTCGCAAGTTCTTGTCATTCGATGAGAAAAACTTGCAGATTGGGACGAGCAATGGAGAACCAGATGGTTCCTAGAAATCAATATCTCGAATAGCTGATAGCCTTTCGTGACGTCCAGTCGCAGAGTCGATTGACGAGGAGGCGACGCGTAAGCGCGAGCTGCGTCTATTTGAGCTCAGGTCGCTCGAGAAGATTGCCGGCGGTTACGAGAAGATCGTCTTCGTTCGTCAGGGGAGCCATCCGACCGACATCGACGGCATCAAAATCGTTTCTGCAGTCGACTTCTTAATGGGTAGGCTTGGGGCTTAGGGCGTTTGGAGCGCGTCTGTTTCCTATGCCTAGCGACATTGCCACGGCTCGTGACGCCGCCGGCTTCTTCCTTTCCGTCGGGCGGCACCAACTCAGCTGATCCGTTGGGGATGGAGGAAAGCGGATCATTTTCGGCGCGCTGCAGGTGATACGAATCCTGCGGCGCGCTGTTTTTTGCGCGAGGGCTTTCAGCTGTGTCCGCACGGCATGTGACACTTAACCTGCCGTCCTGCTCTGCCGCGGCGGCGCGAATTCAAGCAACGACCCTCTAAGGAGTTCGATATTGATGAGTGACAACACCAAGCATCTCGCAAAGAAGTGCGCCAAGGACGCGGGACCGTGCCTCGCGCTGTGCGTAGCCGGCGCAGCGGTCGCGCTGCTGGCTGTTCTGGGGCCATTCGACGTGCTCCGAAGTGCCAGTTCCCTGCACGTTTGCATGGCCCTTGCCGGCGCCATGATGACCGGCGGCGTGCTCGATCTGATTTTTTGGGTGCTTGACCCGTTTGGATGGAAGAACGAGGGGTAAGCCCTAAGGGATGGAAGGACTGGAACGGTTAGCTTAGTGATCGTGCAGAATGCGGGCTAGCGACTTACAGGGAAGTGGTGATCCGATGACAGTCTATGTGACGGGCGATATTCACGGCGGCGTCGACATGCAAAAGCTGCGCGATTGGGAGCTTGGGGATAGTCTGACGAGCGACGACTATCTGATTGTCGCGGGCGACTTTGGCTTTCCGTGGGATTTCTCTGCCGAGGAATGCGCCGATATCGCTTGGCTGGAGTCGCGCCCCTATACGTTGCTGTTCGTCGACGGCAACCACGAACGTTTCGATCACTGGGCGGAGCGTCCCATGGAACTGTGGCACGGCGGCCTGACGCAGCGCCTGTCGGACACCTCGCCCATCCGGCGCCTGACGCGTGGCGAGGTTTTTGAACTCGACGGCTCAACGATCTTTACCATGGGCGGCGCCACGAGCGTGGACAAGGAATACCGCATTCCGTATTCCAGCTGGTGGCCGCAGGAGCTGCCGGACGAGCGCAACTTTGAGGAGGCACGGACAAAGCTCGACAGCGTGGGCTGGAAGGTCGACTACGTGATTACCCATACCTGCGCTACGCACATGCTTTCGCCCACGCTCTATCCGGCGCCCAGCTGGAATTGCCCCGCGGTTGATCGACTTACGGCATTTTTCGATGAGCTGGAAGACCGCTTGGATTACAAGCGCTGGTACTACGGGCATTTTCATCGGGATGCCAACCCGGCCGAGCGCCATACCGTGCTCTACGACTGCATCATTCGCTTGGGTGACGAACTCCAGCCCTGGGATGTTGCGTAGAGGCGGGCATAGCGAGCGCTTCATACGATGCCTTGGGTAGTTACCCTACATTTCAGTAGTAATCAATATCTGTAGGGTAACTTAAGGCATGCTGGGAGCTGGAGGAGATGTCGCCCGACGATCTAGAGTTTCAGCGCCATTCGGTTGGTGCCGGGTAAGGTGGCGAAGCCAAAATGTTCATAGAATGCTGCCGCCTTATCATCTACTGGATCGACAACCAATGCTCGCGCTCCTGCTAGGGCAGATATTTTCAAGGCGTTCTCGATGGCATCTTTGAGCAGTGAAGCTCCAAGACCAAGCCCCTTGAACTTCTCATCGACCCCCATCATTCCAAGCAGCACTGTGGGGACTTGGGAGGGGGAGTTTCGCACGAACCATCCTCCATCAACATTTTCGCGAGCCACGGAGTGCGTGCACAACGTATAAAACCCAGCGACTGCGCCGTCGCAATACGATGCGTATATAACTGCTGATCCTCTTCTTCGCGCCGAGGCTGATCTGTTTTTAGCCCATCCGTCTACAAGAGTATTTCCGCAGTGGAAAGCCTCGATGCCTTGGCCAACGGGGAGTTGAACGGGCTTGGTAAATGTGCTCATTCCCAAACCGCTTTACGGTCAAGCAGCGCTTTTGCGGCTTGGGGCATGGGGGAATCGAGCATTTCGCAAAATGCATCGAAACCATCAGGAGAAAGATAGGTTGTTGACGCCTCGGCGATATCACGTGCGGAGCTCTCGTCAAGGTGAGCTGTGGCCCATTGGGTGAGAGTTTGGCCACGTAAGGCCGCGGCGCGCTCGTAAGTAAGGCGTTGACGTTCGGTCAACCTTAGATCCATACGGCGTTGTTTCTCAATCGTTGGCATGGCAAAAACCTCCTTTGCATAATTGTACGGAATTATTCCGTACATAACAAGACACAGAACTATGTCCTCGTTGAAGGGGGACGAGGGGGGCGGGGCGTATTTGGCTACTCAGCCGTTAAAGTGATGTTTTCCCGGTGCGCACGGATGACGTCCCAGCTAAAGCGCTCGACCAACTGCTCGGCAGAGCGCGGCGTGGTGTCCGGCGCGATGCCTGCTTGCCCGGCGAGCCAGCCCAGCAGTGCCTCGGGTGTGCCAAAGCGGGTACGGAGCTCGCCCAGGTCCAGATCGCGATCGCGTTTGGAAAGGCGGCGGCCGTCCGGCGACATGAGCAGCGGAATGTGCGCGTAGTGTGGCGTGGGAAGTCCCAACAGGTGTTGCAGGTAGATTTGGCGGGGCGTGGAGCCCAGCAGGTCGCATCCGCGCACGACTTCGGTGACGCCCATGGCGGCGTCGTCGACCACCACGGCTAGCTGATAGGCAAAAACGCCGTCGCTGCGACGCACCAAAAAGTCGCCGCACTCGGTGGCGAGTGCCTCGCATTGAGCCCCGTACGTGCGGTCCACGAATTCGATCACGTCGTCCGCGAGGTCATCTACGGTGGGCACGCGCAGGCGCGTGGCCGGAGCGCGCAGGGCACTGCGGCGGGCGATTTCTTCGGCAGAAAGGCCTCGGCACGCGCCGCGGTAGATGGGCGTGCCGTCGCTGGCATGCGGCGCGCTCGCGGCGTGGAGCTCGGCGCGCGTGCAAAAGCAGGGATAGGTGAGGTCGGCGTCTTGTAGCTGGTGCAAGGCGCTCTCGTACAGGTCAAGGCGATCGTGCTGGTAGTAGGGGCCTTCGTCCCACTCAAGCCCTAGCCAGGCCAGGTCGCCAATCAGTTGAGCGGCAAGTTCCGGGCGCTTGCAGCGATCGTCTAGGTCCTCGATGCGCAACACGATGCTGCCGCCTTGGCTGCGGGCCGAAAGCCATGCGCACAGGCAGCTGAACACGTTGCCCAGGTGCATGCGGCCCGAGGGCGACGGGGCGAAGCGGCCCACGACGGGCGCGAGGGCGGGGGCGAGCTTGCTGTTGGGCGCCGTCGATGTGGCCACAGCGGGCGTTGTTATGTTGCGTGCGTTGATATCCATGCGGACGAGTATAGCGCGGGGCGCGGTGGGGGAGACGCTGCCGTGGCCTGCAAGTTGCCGAGGCCGCGCGTTGCGCGTGCCGGACCACCGGCTCGACAGCTCGATCGCCACCCGCCAGCCCAACCCCTCAAACGACAGAAACCCCGGCAGCTCTTCGCAACTGCCGGGGTTTCCGCGGAAAAGGGGGACATGATCCTCAAGCGAACGGCAAAGGGGCAAACCGTTTTCGCTCAACTGCTTTATGCCCCTTGCTCGCGGACTCAATCAGTGCACGTCGCGGCAACACAAAGCCGCTACACCTGTGACGGAGCTATGAAGTGGTATCTATTGCCGGAGCGGGCTATGCCAAGGAGTGTCCCAGATTGCCGGCAGATAAGGAACGTCCCCATGTGCCGGCCGCGGGCGTGACTTTCGTCCCGTTTGATACTCCGCTGGCCTAGATGTTCGTCATGTGCGCCCGTAAACGTGGGACAATGGCGTTGCTGGTATCACAGACAAAGGATGTGCCTATGAACGCCCCCGTTGCCAAAACCTGTCGGCAGCGCCGCCTGTTTGCGCGATTTGCTTCCGTCTGCGCACTCGTCGCGCTTGCATTGCTGCTACTGCCCGCCGCCGCACACGCCGACGGTTATTCCATGACCCAAACCTACATCAGTGCCACGGTCGAGGCCGATGGCTCGCTGACCGTTGTCGAGGGACGCCAGTTTGATTTCGACGACGACATCAACGGCGTGTTTTGGGAGATCAATGCGGGCACCAACCAGCAGGGCGGCACGGCGGACGTTGACGTGCTGAGTGTCGAGGAAGAGGACACCGCGTTTAACAAAGTCGATAGCGCGAACAAGGGCGATTCTGGCGTCTACACGGTCGAGCAGGCCGGTGACGGCGTAAGGATTAAGGTGTTCAGCCCCCACGAGAGCGGCGACAGCGCGATCTATTACGTGAGCTACACCATGACCGGTGCGGTCATGAACTGGGCCGATACTGCCGAGCTCTACTGGAAGTTTGTGGGCGACGGCTGGTCCGCGGACTCCGACGATGTCGAGATGGAAGTGTACTTCGCAAATGCCGCTGCCGGGACGGCGGCCGTCAAGGGCGATAACTTCCGCGCATGGGGCCACGGCCCGCTGACGGGCGATGTATCGCTCGATGCGGACGAACCCATGGTCACCTATACCATTCCCTGCGTGCATCAGGGCGAATTCGCCGAGGCACGCATCGCCTTCCCTAGCGACTGGGTGCCGCAGCTTGCCGCTTCGGGCGAAGAGCGCATGTCAACGATCCTGAGCGAAGAGAAGGAATGGGCCGACGAAGCTAACGCCCGCCGTGAGCACGCGCGTGCGGTTGCCAGCGCGATTGCCGTGGCGTGTGTTGTCGTGGCGGTTGCCTATACCGGCGTGATCGTGATGCTCAAGCTGCGCAGGCCCAAGCCCAAGCCGCTCTTCCAGGACGAGTACTTCCGCGATGTACCCTCCGCTGATCATCCCGCGGTGCTTGCAACTCTTATGAGCTGGAACGACGTGCCCGATCAGGCATATATCGCCACGCTGATGAAGCTGACCGACGACCGCGTGATCAAGCTGGAAGAAGCGACCGAGACCAAGAAGAAGGGTCTGCTCCGTCGCGAAAAAGAGGAGCAGACGTATCGCATCACAGTGACCGACGAGGCCTGGAAGGCTGCCAAGAAGGACGGCATCGATCGCGATGTGCTCAAGGTCTTCTTCGCCGGCGTTAAGCCCGATAAGGACGGAGTCCGTTCGCGCACGTTTAGCGAGCTGGAGGAGTACGCTAGCGAGCGCACCACATCTGTTGGCGACAAGCTCGAGGACTATCAGAGCACAGTTAAGGGCAAGCTGGAAGCGCGCGAGCTTATTGCATCGGATGGCACTATCGCGATGGTGGCCGGCCTGGTTCTCGGCATCATCATCGTCTTTGGCATTCTGGGCTCTCTGTTCTATACCGACTTTGCGGACGCCAACGTCGGTGCCGCTATGATCTCGATCCCCGTCACGATCGTGGGCTTTGTCCTGAGCTGCACCTTCCGTCGTTACACGCCGGAGGGCGCCGAGGTGGCGGCTCGCTGCAAGGCGCTCAAGCATTGGCTCGAGGACTTTACGCGCCTGAAGGAGGCCATCCCCAGCGATCTGATTCTGTGGAACAAGCTGCTGGTGATGGGCGTTGCCCTGGGCGTTTCGAAAGAAGTGCTGCGACAGCTGGCCGAGGCCGTGCCTGCGGACCTGCGCAACAGCGACGATTTCTACGACAACTATCCCTGCTACTGGTGGTATTACCATCACTACGGCAACGAGTCTCCGCTCGATTCGTTCAACGATGTGTATCACGAGACCATCCGCGAGCTGGCTTCGAGTTCCGATAGCTCGAGCGGCGGCAGCGGCGGCGGCTTTTCCGGTGGCGGCGGTGGCGGCGTCGGCGGAGGCGGCGGCGGAACGTTCTAGCGCGCTCTGATTTTTGGGATGGATCTTCTCCGGCGACTGCCGACGGATCCATCCCATTTTTATGCGCTACCTACGAAGACTGTCCCCAACGACTAGTCACTGGGAACGTTCCTAAATGACTAGGTATGGCTGCCGGGTTTAGGCTGTTAGGTCGAGTTCGTAGAGGAAGCTTTCGCGCGGCATGTCGTGACGGCGCTCTTCGCGGTTGGCACGGTGCGTGGCCGTGCGCTTAAAGCCGTGCAGCTCGTAGAACTTCCACGAGCAGTTGGAGTCGGTGTACAGGTGCGCCCTCGTCGCTCCAAGCGAGGATAGGTGCGAGACCGCGGCATCGAGCAGAACCGTGCCAACGCCCAGGCCATGGACATCGCGATCCACGGCAAGCAGCGTGACCTCGTTGTCGTGCGGCAACGGGCTGCTCTCGAGCAGGCGGTTGTTGGTTCGGATGGTTGCGCGCACAAACGAGAGATACTCGGCGCAGGCATCAGGCTCCAGCTCGCGCATCTGCGATAGCAGCGCGCGCTCGGTATCCATCCAATGTTCCTTGACGGCGGCGTCGGAGCTCTGTCCCGCACGCGCAAGCGCAATGCCGCGCGCCTGGCCGTCGATTACGGCAACTTGCGAAAACGTCGACGACGAAAGGCAATAGGCGAGGTCGCACGCGGCCTCAAGGCGGTTGTACTCATCGTTATCCGAATTGTTATGCCAAAGCTGCTGCAGAATCAGCGCGATGGCGTCGAAGTCTTCGGTATCAAACGGTCGGTAGAGAACCCGCGAGACCATGGTGCCTCTTTCTTTTGCGGATGCATATCGAGCACAGTTCTACCACGCCATTGGCATCTAATTATGGTGCCCCTGTGTTCCATGAACTCACCGTGCCCGGTGCTGTGCCCATCCCCTCCGCGTGCAAATTTTTTCTGCACATGCGCCCGTTGCGGGGTGCATCGATGCGCTCGATGCGCTACATTAAATCAGTATTTTCAATGCCGCTGCGCGAGCGCTGCAGATCGACGTATCACCGACTCACAGAGCACGGCGGCGTACCAGACAGGAGGACTGCATGGGATCTGATGTGAAGATCGCACGCGCGTTGATCTCGGTTACCGATAAGACGGGCGTCGTCGATTTCGCACGGACGCTGGTTGACGACTTTGGCGTCGAGATCATCTCTACGGGCGGCACGGCTCGTGCCATCGAGGACGCGGGCGTTCCCGTAACCCCCATCGAGGAGTTCACGGGCTATCCCGAGATGATGGACGGCCGCGTTAAGACCCTGCACCCCAAGGTTCACGGCGCGCTGCTGGCCCGCCGCGATTCCGAGCAGCACATGCAGGAGGCCGCTGAGCACGGCATTAAGTTGATCGACCTGGTCGTCGTCAACCTGTACGAGTTCGAGAAGACCGTTGCCAACCCCGAGGTCACCTTCGCGGACGCTATCGAGCACATCGACATCGGTGGCCCCTCTATGCTGCGCTCTGCTGCCAAGAACGCCGCGAGCGTTACCGTCATCTCCGACCCGGCCGACTATGATGCCGTCCTGGCCGAGATGCACGAGACCGGTGGCTGCACCACGCTTTCCACCCGTCGTCGCCTGCAGGTGAAGGTCTACCAGACCACCGCCGCCTACGACACGGCTATCTCCCGTTGGCTTGCCGCCCAGGCAAGCGACGTGGCGGACACCTCTGCCAAGCTCGAGATCTCGCTGGAGAAGGTCGACGACCTGCGCTATGGCGAGAATCCTCAGCAGAAGGCTACGGTCTACCGCTTTGCCGAGGGCTGCGAGAACACCGCGAGCTCGCAGTTCCCGCTCGTGGGCTCCGAGCA
>CABURG010000003.1 GCA_902493835.1 uncultured Collinsella sp.
GATCCCGCTCGCGACTTATCACCCGCCAATAGCAATACCGCCTGGCGCTTGGGGTCAAAGGCGAAGAGGATGCGAATCACCTGCCCACCACACGACGTCACTCTCAGCTCCTTTAAATGATGAAGCTTCGAGCCCTTTACGCGGTCAACCAGCGGACGACCAAGGCTGGGACCTTCCTTCTCGAGCACCAAAAGGTCTGCATAAATCTGCTTCAGCGTAGCTTCATCCTGCTCATCAAGCCAAGGTTCAATGTAATCAAGCACGATACGGTACCGATGCAGCTGATTTGACATACCTTTCTCCTTCTATAGTAGAAGTTTTACGGTATATTGCAAGGACAAACTTGCGCAAATGTCTATTAATTCAGCTTAAATACGCTGTTTGGGCTCGGTGACGATGGCTCGGACGATGCGGGGGCGATCGGTGAGGTCATGGACGATACGCACGTCCGAAAGGCCTGCCTGGCGACAGAGCTCGGCCGCGGCATCGAGGGCACCCTCGTAGAGCTCGCAGGCAAACAGGCCGCCGGCGCGCAGCATGTAAGGCGCCGCATTGAGCAGGCGGCGGAAAATATCGAGGCCGTCGGCGCCGCCCTCGAGCGCCAGGTCGGGCTCAAAGTCCTTGACCTCGTGCGGCAGCGAGCGCATGACGTCGGTCGGGATGTAAGGCGGGTTGGAGACGAGCACATCAAAGGTGCCCCACTCTTCGCGGGGAATGGAACTCACCAGGTTGGTGAGGCTAAAGGCAACCTCATCTGCCGTGAGGCCGAGGGCGTCGCGGTTTTTGGTGGCCAGATCGATGGCGCGCGGCTCGATATCGGTGGCGGTGCAGGTAACGTGGCCGCGGCGCTCCCAGGCAAGGGAGAGCGAAATGCAGCCCGTGCCGCAGCCGACCTCGAGAACGCGGGCAGTGCAGGGCTCGGTTGGGGCAGGCGCAGCGGCATCCTGAGCTGAAGCCGTCTCCTGGCCGGCACCCTCGATGGCGATGCCGTATTCGTCGAGCTCGGACTCGGCGGCTTCCGCGGCTTCGGCTTCTGCTGCCTGCGCGGCGGCTTCCTCGGCCTCGCGGTCGGCCAGTTCCTCGGCATAGGCACGGCTGCCCAGTACGTCGCCGCCTAACGCCGCCTCATCGGCAGCCGTCAGGTTAGCGGCACGGCGCTCGGCAGTCGCGCGCTCGTCGGCCAGCGCCGCCTCGGCTTTGCGGGCCTCTTCGACCTCATCGTTCCAAGGCAGCTCAACACGCTGACGGGCAGCAGCCTCGGGGCTCAGCACCTCGGCATCCAGATAATTGAGGACTTCCTCGACGAGCATCTCGGTCTCGGGGCGCGGAATGAGCACACCGGGGGCGCACGCGACGTCGATCATGCGAAACTGCGTGCTGCCGGTGATGTATTGCAGCGGCTCGCCCTTAGCGCGGCAGACAACGGCCGCATGCATGGTCTCGAGCTGGGCCGCGTTAAGCGTCTCGTCCATACGCATATATAGGTCAATGCGCGCCAGGCCCGTGGCGGCGCACAGCAGCCACTCGGCAGAAAGACGGGGGTGCTCCTCGCCGCGCTCGGCCAGGTACTCCTTGGTCCACTCGAGACAACGCTTGATGGTCCAGATCTCGTTTGCCATGGGGCCCTCCCCTCTTAAGCGCCGGACGGCGCGCGAATGTCGGAGCAGATTGTACGCGAGGCCAGCGCTTGGCAAGGGACGATTGAAGGCGATTATCGAGAATCAGCCCAGAATTTTGCTTGGAACCTGCCTGAAATGTTCATTCGTCGACGTCTAAGTCTGCATTCGTCAAGCTTTTGGCAAGGTTGACCCAAAACTGACCAATATCTAACCAAGAACTTGCCAAATCACTTGACGTGCGACGCATCAAAAATCACCCCGCGACTTCTCGGACGATTTTTCGAGCAATATTTTCAATAGCAGATGAAGGCTGTTAATTACTTTGAGCAGGTAGGCAGCTTAATTTCTAACAAAACAGATTAAATAAACTCGAAAAGTAATTTACCCAACCTAGTCATTTAAGAACGTCCCCAATGACCACCGCATCCGGAACAAGGCAACGCCGCAGGTAGAGGACGGACAGCGAGCGGGTCGCATTTGAGACAAGGTGACGTGAAACGAAAGGGCGCTGACCTTCTGGTCGCGCCCTTGAAGTTGAACGTCAGATTGTCCAAATGCGGCCCGCGCAGCGTCGGCTGGTCCGCCGTTCGGTAGAACGGCGGAACCTAAACGGCCTGTGCCAGCTTCTCGGCTCGCTCGGCGGCAGCGAGCGCCTCGATCACGGTGCCGAGCTGGTCACCCAGAAGGACGCCGTTGTAGGTGGAGTTGAAACCGATGCGGTGATCGGTCACGCGGTCCTGGGGCTGGTTGTAGGTACGGATCTTCTCGGAACGGTTGCCGTGGCCGATCTGGCTCTGGCGCTCGGCACCGAGCTCGGCCTGCTGCTTCTCGAGTTCCATCTCGTACAGACGGGCGCGCAGCATCTGCATGCAGACCTCGCGGTTCTGGATCTGGGAACGCTGCTCCTGCGACTGCACCACGGTGTTGGTGGGCAGGTGGGTGATGCGCACGGCGGAGTAGGTGGTATTAACGCACTGACCGCCAGGGCCGGAGGCGCAGTAGGTGTCGATGCGCAGGTCGGACTGGTTGATCTGGACGTCGATCTCCTCGGCCTCGGGAAGTACGGCGACGGTAGCCGTGGAGGTCTGAATGCGGCCCTGGGACTCAGTCTTGGGAACGCGCTGGACGCGGTGCACGCCGGACTCGAACTTCATAACGGAGTAGACGCGGTCGCCCTCGACCTTGAACTCAATGGACTTAAAGCCACCGGCCTCGCTGGGGCTGGAGTCGAGCACGGTGGTCTTCCAGCCGCGCGACTCGCAAAAGCGCTGATACATCTTGTACAGGTCGCCGGCAAAGATGGCCGCCTCGTCGCCACCGGCGGCGGAGCGAATCTCGACGATGGTGTTCTTGTCGTCGTTGGGGTCGCTCGGAATGAGCATGTACTTGATGTCTTCCTCGAGCTGGGGAAGCTTGGCCTCGTTTTCGGAGATGTCCATCTGGAGCATCTCCTTCTCATCGGCATCAGTGGTATCGTGCAGCATTTCCTTGGCAGCCTCGATGTCATCGAGCGCGCCGATGTACTCGCGCGAGGCAGCAATGAGGTCGGACTGGTGCGCGTACTCCTTGTTGAGACGCGTGAACTCCTTGATATCGGAGGCGACGGCCGGGTCGGAAAGCTTCTTCTCGAGCTCCTCGTAGGCCTTGATGATCTTTTCGAGCTTGTCGCGCATGACGGACTCCTTTATATGCGTGAAGGTGAAAATCGGCAGAATTGATGGGGCGCGGGGCGCCGCTGCGGGGGTAAGCCCAGCTAGAACATGTCGATCTTCAGATACATGCGCATCCCTTCGCGTATGGGGTACATAATTGCGGTCTAACCCATATATGATAGCGTGCGCAGGCAAACCTGCATATAACCCGCACGGAATCTGACAAAGGGACAGTCCCTTTGTCAGATTCTAGAGCTTGTGGAGCAGGGCGATGAGGAAGCGGACACCCTGGAGGTAGGCGCGGCGGGTGATGCGCTCGTTGGTGCCGTGGACGCCGCGATCACACTCGTCGTCATCAACCACAAAGGCCGAGAAGCGAATGCACTCGGAGCAAATGCGCTGGTAGTTGGCAGCGTCGGTCGCGCCGATCACGGTCGAGGGGACAATCGCCAACGGCTCGGATGATCCGTTTTCCTCCGTCCCCTTTGGATCACGGAAATAGCGGGCGGCGATGGAGCGAACCGCCTCGAGTCCCGGTCCGCCGATGCGCGGAGACGGCGAGGGTTCGGAGCTGCCGGGGCCGAGCTCGACCTCGACACGGTCGGCGAGCCCCGCCTCGGCAACGGCGACGCGGCAGCGGGCCACGACATCGGCCACGCTCGTGCCCTCGAGCATGCGGAAGTTAATGTTGGCCCACATATCCTGCGGCATTACGTTGGCGCCGGTGCTGCCACCCTCGACCTGCGTGGGCGCGCAGGTGGTGGTCACGAGCGGATAGAGCTTCTTGCTGGCGAGGCAATCGCGCACGATGGTGTCCTTGTTGGAGGCAATCTCGTCGGCCGTGTAAAGCCCCAGCTCGACGAGCTGTGCGGCAAGCAGGTCCGTGACGCGCGTCGGCCACTCGATATCGCAGATTGCGGTGATGGCACGGCTGAGCACCTCGAGCGAAGTGCCACCGTAGGGGTTGGACGAATGCCCGCCCTCGCTCTTCGTCTTGAGCACGATATCGGCGTAGCCCTTCTCGGCAAGGTCGGCATGCATAAGCCAGCCCTCGCCCGCGCCATACTCGGCAGCTGGAACGATGCGGTAGTCACCCTCGTCGATCAGGTACTCAAGCTCAATGCCGCGCTCCTCGAGCGCGCGGCCGATGGCGCCTGCGCCATACTGCGTAGTCTCCTCGTCCTGGCCAAAGGCCAGGAGCAGCGTGCGCTCGTGCTGCCAACCGTGCGCCAGCGCATACTCAACCGCCTCGAGAATGCCTGCGACCTGGTCTTTCATATCGATGGCGCCGCGACCCCAAATGTAGGTGTCGTCTACATGCCCGCTAAAGGGGGCGTACGTCCAGTCGTCCTCGGTACCCGGCACCACGGGGACCACGTCCATGTGACCCATGAGCACAACGGGCTTGAGTGCGGGGTCGGAGCCGGAAAGCGTCACCAGCAACGAATGATCGATGAGCTCGACCTTACCCGCTGTAAATACGTGCGGCCAGGCCTGCTGCATATAGGCGCGCAGGTCGTCGAACGGCTGCCAGTCCACTGCCTCGGCATCCATGCTCGAAATGGTCGGAAACGACAGCACACGGCCCAGGCGCTCGCATGCGCCGGCCTTGTCCAAATCGGCAAAATCATCCTCATGCGCAAAGAAGCGCCAAACCTCGGCCATGACATCCTTTCGATTGTGACGACAAGGGCCGCCCCACCGTAGCGGCCCTGCCACATAAGCGCTTGCGGTTGGTTATTTGTCCTCGAGATAACGCGAGAGGAACTCGCGAGTGCGCTGGTGTTTGGGATTGCCGAAGAGCTCGGCCGGTGCCGCATCCTCGAGCACCACGCCCTTGTCCATAAAGACCACGCGATCGGACACGGTGCGGGCAAAGGCCATCTCGTGCGTGACGACGACCATGGTCATGCCGTCGGCCGCGAGCTTGCGCATGACCTCGAGCACCTCGCCCACGATCTCGGGGTCGAGTGCCGAAGTCGGCTCGTCGAACAGCATGATCTGCGGATTCATGCACAGGGCGCGGGCGATGGCCACGCGCTGCTTTTGGCCGCCGGACAGGCGACCAACGGCGGCGTGCGCGAACTTTTCGAGTCCCACGCTGGTCAGATGCTCCATCGCGACCTTCTCGGCCTCGGCCTTGCTCATCTTTTTGAGCGTGACGGGCGCGAGCGTGCAGTTGTCGAGCACGTCCATGTTGTTGAACAGGTTAAAGCCCTGGAACACCATGCCGATGTCCTCACGCAGCTTGTTGATGTTGCAGCGCTCGGCCGTGAGGTCCTGGCCGTGGAACCAGATGTGGCCCGCGTCCGGGGTCTCGAGCAGGTTGAGGCAGCGCAGGAAGGTCGACTTACCCGAACCCGAGGCTCCGATAATGGTGACGACCTCGCCGGGGTTAACGGACAGGTCGATGCCCTTGAGTACCTCGAGCGAGCCGAAGCTCTTGCGCAGGCCCTCGACGCGGATGAGCGGCTCATTGGTCTGTGCGGCGGCCGCAACGCCGGTAATGGCGGTATCTGCCATGATGATTCTCCTCGTCCTAAGCCTAGTTGGAGCTGGGCAGCGTGACCGGAGCCTCGGCGCCGAGCTTTTTGCCAAAGGCCTCGAGCAGGCGGCTCGCCACGAGCGTCAGGATCAGGTAGACCACGAGCGCCACGCAGTAGACCTCCATCTGGCGGTAGTACACGCCGGCGACGGTGGTGGTGGCGTACATGAGGTCGAACACGCCGATAACCGAGAGCACCGACGAGTCCTTGATGTTGATGATGAGCTCGTTGGTGAGCGCCGGGATCGCGTTTTTAATGCCCTGGGGGAACACGACTTTGCGCATGGCTTGCCACTGCGACAGGCCCAGCGAGCGTGCCGCCTCGGCCTGGCCGAGATCGATGGACTCGATGCCGCCGCGCAGGACCTCCATCATGTAGGCGGTGGAGTTGAGCGAGATGGTAACGAGGCCGGCGGTGAAAGTGCTCCAAATCTGGTTGGCCTGAGCGGTCTCGAAGCCCATGCCGCGCAAAACGGTGAAGCCCGCGTAATAGATGAGCAGACCCTGGACCATCATGGGCGTGCCGCGCACGATGGTGGAGTAGACGGTCGCAAAGCCGCGGCCGATACTCTTAAAGAAGCGCACCAGGTCGTTGTCCACGCGATCGAAGGTCTGAATGCGCAGGAACACAAAAAGCAGTGCCAGGAAGAATGCGATGACGGTGCCGAAGGTGGCAAGCGCGATGGTGATCTCGATACCGCGGATAAAGAAGTCCCCGCTCTTGTAGGTCATGTAGACCAGGCTCGACAAAAAGTCGCTGGGGTTGGAATCCGAGACAATGCTCACCTGTACCAGGTCGATAAATGACATGACGCAGCGGTCCACGAAAAAGATCGCCGCGATGGCGACCACGACGTAGCTGCCCAGGCGTGCGCCACGACGGCAACGCTCGGAGGCGAACGGCGACGTTTCGCGATAGTCGTTCCAGTGCATGAGCTTGGTGACCAGCGCCGCCGCCGACACGACGAGCCAGGCCCAAAGAATCGCCCAAAGGCAATCTTGGAACACGCCCGTGGGGGCCAAGAAGCTCAGCGGCGTGGGGTTGCGCTGGCTAAACGCCAGGCCGAGCGCCGCGATAACGCTCGTGCCCAGGTATACATAACGGTGGTCGGCCTTGATAAAGGAGGCCAGGCGATTAATGGTTTTCATGCTGCCTCCCTATGCCGGCTGACGGTCGAGGCACGCGTCCCACATTTGGTCGCGCTCCTCTTGGCTAATGCCCTTGAGTGTCTTGTCGATGAGCTTAAGCAGCTTGTCCGAGCCCTTGCGGCAACCGACATTTGCCGCGACCTCCTGCTTAAAGCCCTCGCCCTCGGCAAAATGGATGGGGACGATACCGGGATTTTGGGCCATATAGCCCTTCTCGTTTTCGGTGTTGTAGGTCACGGCGTCGCACGTGCCCTGCAGCAGGTTCGAAAACACCGTGGGGACGGAGTCGACCGGGTTCTTGTGCACAACGCCCGGAATTTCGTCGATGACGGTATCGAGCATGGTGTCCTTTTGGCCGAGCACCGTAGCGCCGCTAAAGTCGCTGAGCTTGGTCGCGTTTTGGTAGGGCGAGCCCTCTTTTACGAACAGGCCAAAGTAGCCAATGAAGTACGGATCGGAAAAGCCGACGGACTCCTCGCGCTCGGGCGTGGCGCTCATACCGGCGATGATGAGGTCGATTTGGCCGTTGTTGAGCGAATCGATAAGACCCGAGAAGCTCTGCTTGACGGCAACGGGCTCGCCGCCGAGGGCCTTGCAGACGATCTTGGCGATCTGCACGTCGTAGCCATCGGCATAGGCGTCCTGCACGTTGTCGATGGGGATGGTGTACTCGCTGGCTTCGGAGACCTGCCAGTTGTACGGGGCGTAGGCCGCCTCCATGCCAATGCGGATCTTGTCCTTGCCGATAACGGAATCGGACAGGTCGTCGCGATCGCCGCCCGTCGTGGGCTGAACTACTTCCAGCGTGGAGGGGCGCTGGCAACCGGCAAGTGCGCCGGCGACGACGGAAGCGCTCGCAGCGAGAGCGCTACCCAAAAAGATGCGACGGCTGCATATCGGCTGCGGATGCGCGTCGCGTTGATGGGGAGAATGCATAATCTGCCTTCCCTGTTGAATCGTATGCTGACGACTTAACAGGATACCGCTCAGCGCTACCTCCAGCAAATGCATATATAAATGCATATATACAAGTTTACGAACTGAAAACGATTGGTAGTCGTTGGGGACGTTCTTAAACGACTAGTCAAACAAGAACGTCCCCAACGACTAGGCATGAAAAAGGCAAGGCATAAACCTTCTGGTCATGCCTTGCCTTTTGAATGACAAATTATCGCTCTGGACGGCGCGCAGCATCGACCGAGCGGCGGAACCTCTAGAGCAAGGTAACGCTAAAGCTGCGCTTGTCCGTCTCGCCGGGAGCCAAGGTGATGGTGTTGACCTTGTGCTCAAAGACATCGTCCTCGGTGTCCATGGTGGTGTGACCGGTCCAGGGCTCGAGCGCCACAAACGGAGCGTCGTTGGCGGCAGACCACACGCCGATGTACTTAAAGCCCTCAAAGTCGATCTTGACGCCGTGGCCCGACTTGCGGCCGCGCAGTGTGAGCGTGGAGCCCGGGGTATCGGTGAACATGATGGCGTCGTTATCGAAGCTGCGGTGCGTGATGGGCAGCACGTCCGAGTTATCGGGAGCCTTGTAACTACCCTCGAACGTCATAAGACCGTCGGGCGTGATGATGGGAGCCTCATTAGTCCAAGCCTCGGTAAACGCCAGCTCGTAATCCTCGAATGCCTCGTCCTCGGCACCGGGAGCAGGTACGTTAAATGCGGGGTGGCCGCCCACCGAGAACGGCAGGTCCACGTCGCCGGTATTGGTGACGGCAAAGGTCTGCGTGAGGGTGGCGTCGCCGGTCAGGGCATAGGTCATGTTGAGCTTAAAGTGGAACGGAAAGGCCTTGAGCGACTCGGGCGTGTCGGTGATCTCGTACGTTACCGAGGAGCCGTCCTCCGAAACCTCGACCAGCTTGTGCTCGACGATGCGTGCGAGTCCGTGGCGCGGCATCTCGCAGGTGCCGGCCGCAGACGTCGCCGTGTTGTTGCGCAGCGAGCCCACAATGGGGAACAGGATGGGCGCATGCTTGCCCCAAAAGGCGGGGTTACCCTGCCACAGATACTCGTTGCCGTTGAGGGCAAGGCTCGTGAGCTGGGCACCCATGGAATCGATGGCCGCGGTGAGGCCACCGCGCTTGATGGTAGTGACAGTAGACATGCTACTTCCTCCAAAAGTAAACAATAGTGTCGAGGGCTATTGTCCCACTCTTGGCGGCGGGGTTGAGCGACAGGCGCAGTTATTGAGCAATAGCGTAAAGGTCAAACCCGCCCTGCGGAGTGCTATCGACCGTATCGGGCGCCTGCGAGTTAAAGCTCACGGGAACCATGCGCTTTGAGGCGCGGAAGCGCGTGCCGTCGGTGGCGACGGGCGGTTCGTCGACGGTGAGCTCGTAGTCGCCAGGCTTGAGCTCGATGCCGTCACCAGCGGAATTGACGTATTGATACTCGTCAATCGTCTGCCCTTTGAGCGTACGCCCCACGATGTGGATGAGCATTTGGCTGTCGCCACGCGCGGTGTCCCACGTCGCGCCGTCCTTGACCTCGACCGACACATGTACCGAGCGCGTGCGGCTGAGCGATTGCTCGACAGACATCTCAACCTTGGCGGCGTCTTGACGCTGCTGCTCGACATGGCTCCAAACGCTACCGATTGCCGAGCAGGCGATAACGCCGGCCATGAAGGCGATGAGGATGGGGCCGAGCGGAGAACGGCGGCCCGCGTCTTCCTCACGAGCCAGGTCGGGGCGATGTGTGGGCGCAGGCGCCTGGGCGCCTTGCGCGGGCACGTCGAGAATGCTGAAGGATGCCGTGCTGTCGGGGTCGATGGTGTGACGCGGCTGCGGGATCTTTGCCGGCGAGATGGACATGTCCGCCGGCTCACCGAGTGTGGCCGTGGCATCGGCCTTAGCCTCATCGGCCTCGGCTTGGGCCCAAGCCTGCTCAAAGGTCAGGGGCTCGGCGGCATCGGAGGCGGCATCAGGCTCGACAGCGGCATCGTTGCCGGTCTCGTCCTCGTCGCTCGACACGTCACGCGGCGTGGGCTCGTCCCACTCCTCGTCCGGAGCCTCACCCTCGCTATACCACCATTCAAAGTTATCGATATCCATACGGGGCGCCCCTTAGGCCTCGCAAATAAACACTCGCTAGTCTTATACCCCCAGACGGCGCTGGAGCTCGCCGGCGCAGACAGGAAAACCGTCACAACATTCGACGCTTTCCCTCGTTTTCGAGATTTTCGCCGAATGTTGTGACGGTTTGAGTGCGGCAAAGGGACTATCTTTTTTCACATAGCAAGGGCCGTACGGATGGATGGGTCGCTGAGGGCCTCGCGGAGCCAGGGGGCCAGCTGCTCGGGGTGACCCTGCAGGTAGCCTTTGAGCTCGGACGGGGCCACGCGGCGCACCTCCGAGATCTCCTCTTGGTTGATATGCAACTCGCCCGGCTCAACATGGGCAAGGTAGACCTCGCACCATTCGCACTCGCAACGACCGTCGCCGTAATCCTCGCGGTACACCACGTGTCCGAGGCGCTCTAGCTGATCGGGCTCGCGCGTAATGCCAAGTTCTTCGCTGATGCGACGCGCCGTGGCGGCCGCGACGTCTTCCCCGGGGAGCGGATGGCCGGCGCAGCCATCGGCCAGCACCCCGCCCCACAGGCGTTTGAGCGGACTGCGGCGACAGAGCAGCAGGCGCGCGTCTTCGCCCCGGCCCTCGACCAAAAGCGTCAGAAATGCCTGATGCAGGATGCCCTCGCCGGTATGGGCCTCGATGCGGTCGACGGGGCCAAGCGTCTCGCCGGTCGCAGCATCGACCGCCACGACCTCGGCGCCCGCACCGCCCTCATCCCAACCGGCGCGCAGAATGCGGGCTGCGGCCTCCTCGAGCGCAAACTTGCCCTCGCCCGCTGCAACCTTTGTCGTGTGCATACCCATGGGATCTCCTGTCGCCCGCGATGTACCTGAGACCATCTTCGCCTGTATTGCGACTATACAGGCAAGCTCTCCATGTGACAAAGGAGCTGCCCCTTTGTCACATTCTGTTAGAGTTGCAGGAAGTGAATCCCGCTCATTCATGCGACATTGGAGTGACAACCTTGACCGCCGCAACCACGCCTAAAAGTAAGTCAACCGCCGCCGCGCTCTCCCCCGCGCGCACCAAGCTCTGCCTGGCGCTGCTCGTGCTGTTGGGATTCTCGCTCGGCTGCTCCGAGTTCGTGGTCATCGGCATCGAGAGCGACCTGGCGACGGAGCTCGGCATCTCGCTTGCCACCGCGGGCCAGCTCATCAGCGTGTTTGCGCTCGTCTACGCCATCGCGACGCCGGTGCTTGCGCTCAGCACGGGCCGCTTCCGCCGCTACCAGCTGCTCGTGTGCTATGGCATCGTCTTTGTGCTCGGCAACTTGGTCATGGCACTGGCGCCCAACTTCCAGGTGCTCTTTATCTCGCGCATTGTCCTGGGCTCTGTCTCGGGCGCGCTGCTCGCCGTAGGCGTGACGTACATTCCCGAGCTTCTGTCCCCGCAGCAAACTTCGCTTGCCATCTCGGTGGTATATGGTGCGTTTTCCGTGGCGATGGTCTTTGTCACTTCGATCGGCAAGTTTGTGGCCGACACGCTCGACTGGCACGTGGCCATGTACGGCACGCTGACCTTTGCCGTTTTGATCTGCGGAGCGCTCGTGGCGTTTATGCCGCGCGTTGGGCAAACCGACGAGCCCGCCACCTTTCGCGAGCAGGCGAGTCTGCTGCGCGAGCCGAGTATCATCACCGGCATGCTTATCTTTTTGTTTGGCGTGGGCTCGGTCTATGTGTTCTACGGCTACGTGACGCCTTATCTGGAGCAGGTGTTGGGCATGGGCACCGTTCAGGCAAGCACCACGCTCATGGCCTACGGCGTGTTCTGCCTGATCTCGAACATCCTGGGCGGATGGATCGATGCGCGCTTTGGCATGAAGGCGCTGCTTGTGACGTTTGTGCTGCAGGCTGCGGCGTTACTCGGGCTGTTTGCTGTGGGCGGTACCATGCCGCTCGCGCTGGTCTTTGTTTTTAGCTTGGCGCTGCTCATGTACCTGTTCTCGGTGTCGTGCATCACGCACTTTATGGACGTGGCACGCAGCCGCCATCCCAAGTCGATGGTACTCGCAAGTTCGGTTGAGCCCATGGCGTTTAACGTCGGCATCTCGTTTGGCACCGCAGTGGGCGGCGCCGTGGTAAGCGGCGTTGGCATTGCGTACGTGGGCGCAGTGGGTGCCGCGTTCTCGCTTGTGGCCTGGGTGCTCACGCTGGTGACGATTAAGTTGGCACGTTGGGAGCGTCGCCGCGGGTAGCGCAATTGCAGCCAAAAGACGCAGCACCGCCCACCATCTTTTGACCGCCTGGCGCTCGCTCCTGCAGCCATGCAACACGTCGCCCGCCGCCCAAGTCAACATCTTTCCCGGCGCTATTTAACCACGCAAAACGCATCCTGTTAAGATTACCGCTATTGTTTTTCGCAATCTGAAAATCGATAGAATCGCAGGTAGAGCTTTCGTAGTCTGAAGTGGTCAATCCACACGAAAGGGGTTTACCACATGGACAAGAAAGCAGTTGTAATCGCCGGGGCCGGCAGCACCCACACTCCCGGCATCATCCAGAGCCTATTGCAGAAGAAAAACGAATTACCGCTGCGCAAACTCGCCCTGTACGACATCGACGAGAAGCGCATGCATCTCGTCTACGACATCATGAAGCAGTTCATCGAGCAGGAAGCTCCTGACATCGAAGTTGTCGTGACGACCGATCCCGAAAAGGCATTCACCGATGTCGACTTCGTCTTCGCGCAAATCCGCCAGGGTGGCCTTCAGATGCGTCGCCAGGACGAGCGCATCCCTCTCAAGTACGGTTGCGTGGGACAGGAAACCTGCGGCGCCGGCGGTTCGATCTCCTATGGCATCAGGTCCATCCCCGGCGTCTTCGACCTCGTGCGCTACGCCAAGAAATACAGTCCAGACGCCTGGATCCTCAACTATTCCAACCCCGCCGCAGTTGTCGCCGAGGCCACACGTCGCGAGTTTGACAACGACCATATCCTTAACATCTGCGATATGCCCACGGCTATCTTGCTCTCGTACTCTAAGATGCTCGGACTTCCCAGCTGGCGCGATATCGACCCCATGTATTTTGGACTCAATCACTTTGGCTGGTTTACCAAAATCTACGACAAGCAGGGACGCGATCGTCTGCCGGAGCTCCGCCAGATGATTCTCGAGCACGGCATGGCCGTGAGCGACAAGCATCACAAGGACAAGGACTGGATGCACACCTGGGGTCAATACGTCAAGATTGTGAAGGACTATCCCGAGTATCTGCCCAACAGCTACCTGCAGTACTACCTGTACTCCAAAGACATGGCAGATGACATGGACCCCAACTGGACGCGCGCCGACAACGTCATCAACGGACGCGAGAAGGAGATGTTTGCCGAGCACGACAAGTACCTGGCAGATCCCGCCAATTACAAGAGCCCCGTACAGAGCTTCACGGTCTTTGGCGACTTTATCGTCGACGCAGCCGCCTCTATCGCCTACAACAAGTGCGAACGTTATCTCGTAATCGTCGAGAATAACGGTGCCATCCCCAATCTGCCCGATGACGCCATGGTCGAGGTCCCCGCCTACCTGCGCTCTTGGGGCCCCGAACCCATCAGCCAGCCTGCTATCCCCACCTTTTACAAGGGGCTTATCGAAGAGCAGAATGCCAGCGAGAAGCTCGCCGTCGACGCATATTACGAGCATTCCTACCAGAAAGCGCTCGAAGCCATCGCAATCAACAAGACTGTCCCTTCGACTACCGTCGCGCGCCAAATCCTCGACGACCTGATCGAAGCGAACGGCGATTATTGGCCGACCCTGTCCTAACTCCCCGCGCATCGAAGGAACATCATGAAAGAAAGCAAGCTCTACAGCGAGTTCCAGAGACTCGGCAAGGTGCTCATGGCGCCGGTCCTCCTCCTGCCCGTTTCCGGCATTTTGGTCGGTCTGGGCTCCGCCCTTTCCAATGCTAATCTCATCTCGCTCTGCCCGTTTTTGGGCACCGAGCCGATGGTGATCTTTAGCACGCTCATCAAAGCAGCCGGCAACGTTATCAATGGTAACATCTCGGTTCTCTTTGCGATCTGCATCGCCTACGGTTATGCCAAGGCCGAGAAGGCGACCGCCGCACTCTCAGGCTTCATCGGCTACATGACCATGAACACGATCATGGGTCAGCTGCTTATCCTGCTGGGCATCATCGATCCCGCCAACCTGCAGACCGGTCAGAACGCCATCCTGGGCGTAACCACACTCGACACCGGCGTATTCGGCGGCATCATCATCGGCTTGGTGGTCGCGTGGATCCACAACCGATTCTATAAGGTGCAGCTTCCGCCGGTGCTCGGCATCTTCAACGGCACACGCTGCGTCCCCGCCCTCACCGTCGTTTTCGCGAGCCTGGTGGGCGTTGCGCTCGCCTTCGTGTTTCCGTTCGTGCAAACCGGCCTAAAGGCCGCCTCGACACTCATCGATTCCACCGGGGTGTTTGGCGCGTTCATCTATGGCTTCTCCGAGCGCATGCTTCTGCCCTTCGGCCTGCATCATTTCATCTACCTGCCGTTTTTCTTCACTTCTCTGGGCGGTAGCATCCAGGTTGACGGCCAGACCGTCGAGGGTGCTGTCAACATCTACAACGCCATGCTCAACACGCCCGGCATGATGTACGACATCGACATCTCGAAATACGTCATGAACGGCAAGGTGCTGTTCGCCATGTGCGGCCTGCCCGCGGCGGCGCTCGCTATCTACCACTGTGCCCGTCCCGAGAATAAAAAGAAGGTCGGCTCCCTCATGATCGCCGCCGTCATTCCGGCCGCCATCATGGGCATAACCGAACCGCTCGAGTACTCCTTCCTCTTTGTGGCTCCCGTACTCTATGTGGTCCACGCCCTGCTGTGCGGCATCGCGTATGTACTCACCTACCTGGTACAGTTCAATGTGCCCGGGCCTTCCGCCTTCGGCGGACCGCTCCTCTCGTGGATCTTCAACGGCATCATGAACGCCGACAAAGGCTCCAACTGGTTCTGGCTTATTCCGCTCGGCATCGCTTACTTCGGGATCTATTACGTGCTGTTCCGCACCTTTATCAAGAAATTTGACCTCAAAACCCCGGGCCGCGAGGATGATGACACGCAGGCAGCGGATGACACGTCGGCCATCGACTCCAAAGCACCTGTCCAGGTAAGCGAGCTCATCCCGCAGATCGTGGAAGCCGTGGGCGGCGCCGATAACATCTCGGGTGTCAACGCCTGCTTCACTCGCCTGAGGCTCAGCCTCAAAGACACCGCCCTGGTCAAGGACGATAGCGTCTTCACCAAAGACCTCGGCGCCAGCGCCATCGTGCACGTTGGCGGCGGTGTTCAGATCGTTTACGGCAATAAAGCTTCTGTCTACAAAGTCGAAATGAGAGAATACTTGGGCATGGAATAAATCCGTCCCATAGCTTCACCACAATGCTCCGGAGATGGCATGTCCGCTCCGGGGCATTATTGTTTGGAGTGATTTGAATGTCGATGTACGAGGTCTATTCGAACCTCAGGTCTTGTATCGAAGACGTCGAGAAGGGCGGCAGCCTTGACGCCCACATCGCACTCTACGCCCTTTCCCATCACGACGAGGTCCCAGAGCTCTCAATAGAAGAACTTGCCCGCGCGTGCAATACATCGCCCGCGACCATCTCGCGCTTCTGCAGGCGCGTAAACGGCTCGAGCTTTCGATCGTTCAAAGAGCAAGTTGACGACTTCAACGCTTGGCTCCAGCGTGAGACAACCGAGGCAAGGGCTCATAAGCAAATCGATATACCCTGGTATTTCGATATCGTAGAGACCTCTTTGCTTGAAACAAAACGTCTGCTCACTGAGGATCGACTCGAGCGGGCCGTTGACTGGCTTCTCGATGCGCAAAATGTCTACGTATACGGAAGCTCATTCTCCAATCTCGTCGCCCGCTCACTCTGCGAAAAGCTGAGCCGCGTAAACCGACTGTGCTTCTCATTTGGCTCCGTCAAGGGACAGGAGACGTCGCTCTGTATGCTCCAACCCGACGATCTAACCATCTTTGTATCGTTCTCAGGGAAAACGAGCCATATCTTCAATCTTTACGTTGAGGCCAAGCGGCGAGGTTGCCGCGTTATTTGGATATCGAGCAACATGGCATTCGATAACAACGGGGCGCGTGAGCTCTTGCTACCTGTGAGCGCGGAGTCACTCAACGAGTACTCGACTGCTTTGGTTGAGGGCATGAGCCTACAAAGCGCGGTTAACGCTCTGTATATCAGCTGTGCAAATCGACTTCGAGCGCAGCGCTAGCCGCAAACACGCTAGGACTGAAAAGAACGCACCTCACCGTCGCAAGGCGTCCGAATACACGATAGGCAGCGCCAAAAGAGAACAGCGAGCACGTTACGTACTTGCCCATTCGCCCCAAAACAGTACAGGTCGGCGCCCGATTGAAGAATCGGACGCCGACCTGTATTAATCTTGATCGTATGTTTGAGTCGTTTACTCCATGCCCAGCAGCTCGCGCATCTGGGTTGCGTAGTTAGAAGCCATGTTGCCGTAGACAATCTGCACGCCGCCGTTAACATGCACGATGCCACGCGCTTCGAGCTTTTCGGTAAACTCGGCGTCGTCAACCACCTTGTCACAGTCATTGAGCTGGATGCGCAGACGGGTGAAGCAGGCCTCGACAGACTTAATGTTGTTGTCGCCGCCCACTGCCTCAACGATGGCGGGAATGAGGTCGCTGATCACGGTCTTGGGAGCCTTTTCGGCCTCATCGTCGGACTCTTCCTCGCGGCCGGGGGTCTTAAGGCCCTTCTTAAGAATGATGAACTTGAAGACGAAGTAGTACACCACGAAGTAGATAGGGCCGAGGAACAGGATAACCTGCCAGTTGGAGCCCTTGGCTGCACCCATAATGCCGTTAAAGATCAACGACAGGAGCGGGCCGCCAAAGGATGCGGAACCGGCCACGTTGAACTGCAGGATATAGGTCAGCGCATAGGTAAGACCAGCCATGAGAGCGTGGAACACGTAGAGGATGGGCGCGATAAACAGGAAGGAGTACTCGAGCGGCTCGGTAATGCCGGAGAGGATGCAAGGCACCACGATGGCGATCATGAGCGCTGCGGTCTTCTTCTTGTTCTTGGGAAGTGCCGTCTTGTAGAAGGCGAGTGCAGCGCCGGGCAGGCCGAACATGGCGAAGATAACCTTGCCGTTCATGACAAAACGGCTGACCTCGATGTTAAACGGCGTGCTGGGAGAGCCCAGGATCGCGTTGTAGATATTGATAGCGCCCTGAACAGTCTGGCCGTCGATGGTCTCGACGCCACCGAGCGACGTGAAGAAGAACGGCAAATAGACAAAGTGATGCAGGCCAAAAGGCAGGAGCATGCGCTCGCCGGCGCCGTAGACAAATGCACCAAAGGCACCCGTGGTCTTGATGAACTCGGACAGCGCGCCGAGAGCGTTCTGAATAAACGGGAATACAAAGGACATGACCAATGCGAGGATGCTGCATGAGAGCAGCGTCACCGCCGGGATAAAGCGCGTGCCGTTGAAGATGGAGAACACGGCAGGCAGCTCAATCTTGTAGTAACGGTTATGCAACCATGCGACGATTGCACCCACCAGAAGACCGCCAATAACGCCAGTGTCGAGCGTGGTGATACCGAGGATCGTGCTCTGGCCCGTCGTAAGATTCGCGGGATCGATAACGCCAGTCGCCGTAAGGAACGTGCCCATCACGGAGTTCATGCACATGTAGCCCAAAAAGCCACAAAGCGCCGCGGTAGCCTTCTCGGACTTGGCGAAGCCATAGGCGAGACAAATCGAGAAGATAACCGGGATGTTGTTCATAACGATGCCGGCTGCGGCCTTGAGAATCGAAAAGAAAATCGCAAAGCCCGGAGCAGCCAACCAGGGAACAGCTGCCGTAAGGGTGGGGCTGGTAAAGGCATTGCCAAAGCCCTGAAGGATGCCGGCGATTGGCAGGATCAAGACAGGCGTCATGAGGACTTTGCCCAGGCGCTGGAACTTTGCCAGCAGCTCATCTTTGTTCATGGGATACCCCTCTTAAAGAAACGGGGCGTGCAGCTCTACAGCCCACACGCCCCATAACAGTTATCAAGCGCTATGGAACTAGCTACTTAAGCTCCGGCCAGTAATCCTTATTGGCCTCGATGAGCTTGTCGAGCACTTTGCGAGCCTTCTTTGCGTCACCGACCAGACGATTAAGTGTGAGTGCCTGCAGGGCCTTCTCGTAGGAACCCTCCATCCAAGCCTCAACAGTCAGACGCTCATAGGCGTACTGGTTCTCCATAAGGCCGCGGTAGAAGGTGCCAATCTTGCCAACAGCATAGGGCTGCGGGCCATTGGCGCCCACGCTTGCCGCGACCTCGACCATGGCGTCATCGGGCATACCCTCGATAATGCCGTTGTTGGGCACGATGACAATGAAGGTCTTGTTGGTGTTGCGATAAATGGCCGAGGTGATTTCCACGATCATCTCGCCATGAGCATCGTTCTGCACAACCGAGGAGTTCTTTGCGGTGCCGACTTTGGCAACACGCTCGCACTCGGCGAACACGCGCTTCTCACGACCGTTGATAACCTCGTCGGAGCGAGTGTAGTCGGGGTCGAGGTGAGCGACCTTGTACTCGGGATACAGATAGTACTGCAGATAAGTGTTGGGCAGATAGTCGGGGAAGTCCTCGAGCATGTCCTTGACCATGGCGTAGGTATCAAGCCAGGACTGGTCACGCTGCTCGGCATCGGCAGGAAGGAAGCCGTTCTTCTCCGTGTACTCCTTAATCTGCGGGACGAGGTCATGGCCCTCTTCATCGTAGATGTGCTTGAACCAACCGAAGTGATTGAGGCCAAAGTACACGGGCTCCGTCTTGCTCATATCGCGACCGAGCAGGCGACCGTAAGAGCGCATGAGGTTGACGGGCTGATCGCAGATGTTGAGGACGCGATGCTCATCGGGCAGGACGCGCTCGAGACCATATGCCACAATAGCGGCCGGGTTGGTGTAGTTGATAATCCACGCCTCCGGGCTATGAGCGCGAACGTCGTTGACGATCTCAACCATGTCATGCATGGAGCGCATACCGTAAGCCATGCCGCCAGGGCCCACCGTTTCCTGGCCGATGATTCCCATATGCAGCGGAATCTTCTCGTCCTTGCTACGCATCTCGTAGCCGCCGGTACGAATCTGGCAGAGCACAAAGTCGACGTCGGCATAAGCCTCGTCCTTATCGGTGGTGTAACCAAACTCCACACCGGGCTCCTCCTCGGCGAAGAGGATCTTGCCAAACTCGCCGATCGGACGCTGACGCTCGGCATCGATGTCATAGAGCATCACGCGGTTCAGCGGCAGAATGTCCATGTGCTTGGTCAGGGCTTTAAGAATGCCAGGGCACCACGTGGAGCCGCCGCCAACGATCACAATATTGAGCTTATCCTTCATGTTCCGTCCCTCCAGGGTTGGCTGATCGGTGTTCTCGAAGACCTTGGGCTCCGCGGTTGTCCTCGGCTTGCTTCGTTTCGATTGCTATTTTGCGACATAAGGTCATTTGCGAGTCCCCGTGTGGGCCAATGCGAAACGGGGACACATGATTTCGCTCACAACACAGATATGTGTAGGCAGACACGCACGTTTGCCCAGTTCATGGGCAATAGGCAATCTTGACCGATTGCCGATTTCTCACCTGGCTACACAAAGCGGTACCATATGTACGACGAGGTGCGAAGGGCTGAAACATCTTATGAAAGATCAAGAATCTTTTTATGATCATGTGCGAGCTGGCGAAAGCAAGCTCAACGATCTCGAAAGCGAGATCATGCGCTACATCATCGAGCTGCGTGATGATATTGACGATGTCACGCTTAAGAGCGTTGCTGAACGGTTCTTCGTCGCTCCCAATACAATCGTCAGGCTTGCCCACAAGCTTGGCTTCTCGGGGTTTACAGAGCTCAAACAATCGTATTCTGCCTCGCTCGATCGCAATCGATTCACTATCGAGGCACTTCCTCTTGATACCCAGCTCGTACAGACCAAAGATCTGCTTAACGACCGGGTCATCGATTCGGTTGTGAGTCTTATCCAGGACGCCTCGCATATCGTGTTCTTCTGCTCGGGCTTTTCGAAATACCCGTGCCTCGAGATGGCTGAAAAGCTCAAAATAATGGGCAAGAATACCGACACGCTCAGTGAACGCCATGTCATGAGGCATTACGCAGAACTCCTCGGCAAAAACGACCTGGTCTTCAGCGTTTCCGTAAGCGGCGAGACACAGGTGTCTATTGACGCCACATCGATAGCCAAAACACGCGGATGCAAGGTTGTCACGCTCACCGGCTTTTCTCGAAATTCTCTCTCGAAACTAGCCGACTACCCTATCTACACCGTGCAAAAAGAAATCCGCTTGGGCAGCATGGACCTCGACAGTCGATTGATGTTCTATTACGTTTTCGAATTGATATTTGAGCGCTACTTCAAACTGGCCAAGAAATAAAACTTGGCATGCGCCCGGCTTCGACTCTTTAGCAGCCTTCTATATGAAAGGTATCGTTCTATGCAATGCGTACTGTTTATCTGTTATGGAAATATCTGTCGCTCGACGATGGCTGAGTCGGTGTTTACCGAGCTGGTGCGCCGCGCTGGGCGCGCGGGCGAGTTTGTCATTGACTCCGCTGCGACCTCGACCGAGGAGATCGGCAACCCGCCACACCACGGTACCGTTGCCAAGCTGCGCGAAGTCGGGATTCCCGTCGTTGCACACCGTGCCCGCCAGGTGCGTCGCGCGGAGTATGGCGACTGGGACCACATTGTCTATATGGACGACGAGAACGCCCGCGGCCTGTACCGAATTTTTGGGAAGGACCCCGATGGCAAGATCTCGCGCCTGCTCGATTGGACCGATCGCCCCGGCGACGTGGCCGACCCCTGGTACACCGGCAATTTCGATGCCACCTACCGCGATGTACTCGCCGGTTGCGCCGCTATGCTCGAGCAGCTGTAGGCGCTCGGGCGGCGCGGGCACACGGGCCACGCCATCGGCATAAAACGAGCGTGGGAGAAAATCCACACTCATGAATGTGACAAAGGGACTGTCCCTTTGTCACATCCGGGACTGGCCCTAGACCGGCTTGACCTCCAGCTTTATCCCCTCGACACAGGAGTCGCCCAAAACATCCGAAAGGGCCCAGGTCGCATATAGCGGCAAATAGAGAACCGCTCCGTTGCGCTCAACGTTGCCTCTCGAGAAAACAATCCCGAGCCTTACGCCATATTCAGCCGTATCAAGCACATGACCGAGCGCAGCGTGCGCGTGGTAATAGGAGCCCGATTTAACCTCGATCGGAACAGCCGTCCCATCCGGTCCATCGACCACAAAGTCCACTTCACCGCGCTTTTTTGTCTGATAGTAGTAAAGCTGGCGATTTTGGGCAGCCAGCTGCTGGGCCACCACGTTTTCGTAAATGCCGCCCAGATTGGGCTCCTTGCTATCAAGATACGCCGCTTGGGCGACTCCAACGGGGTAGCGCGCCATCAACATGCCCGTATCCGATTGATATAGCTTAAACTGCGATGGCCGTGCCGTCTTGAGCAGGGGCGATTTTGGCTCGGTTACGATATCGGCTTTGAGGGCAACGCCGGCATCGACAAGCCATACAAAATCTCGCTGGTACTTGTCGTAATGCGCCTTGGGGTCAATGGAATTGAGCACGAAACGCTTGTTTTCGCCCTCGAGCATAATAGGGAGCTGATCGTAGATGCTCTGCACCTGAAGGGCTCGCCCGCTTGCATACTTGGAGATATCCCGTCGGTACTGTTCGTTGAGCTCTGACTGCAGCTGACGAACAGAGACAAGGTCGCCCCGCGTGTCAAGGAAACGCTGCACGACCTCTGGCATTCCGCCGACAACGGTATAGGTCCTGAAGTTTGCCATCATCGCGTCATGAATGTAATCAGGAATGGGCCTCTCGCTGATGCACGCGTCACGTATCGTTTGGCGAGCCCCCTCGCTCACCCCGATTGCCCAGCAAAACTCCTCAAAATCGAGCGGGAACATCCTAAGCTCGTGAACATATCCCACGGGATAGGATCTGACGCCCTTGAACTGAGTCCCGAGCATTGACCCCGAAAACGCCCAGTGGCAGCGCCCATCCTCAACAAGGAACTTTGCCATTGTCATGATGTCAGGGGCCTCTTGGACCTCATCGATAAACACGAGCGTTTTGCCCGGCGCTATCGACTTTCCCGAAAGAAGCGTCACCCTGCTGATGAAATCATCGGCATCCCGCGCCTCGAGAAGAGCGTCTTTTGCCTGACGATTTTCCATGAGATTGAGCTCGATGTAGGTTGCATGGCTGGCTTTGCCAAATGCGCGAATCGAATAGCTTTTGCCAATCTGGCGAGCACCCGTAATGAACAAGGCCTTTTGCTCGGAAGACTTCAGCCAACGCTCCAGCTCTGCCGCTTTTTTCCTGCGCAGCATAGGCTCTCCCCTCAGTGTCATCAAATGAAATGCAAAGTTTTATACGCTTGATTATCGATGAAACGCAGAATTTTTAGAACCTAAAATCGGATGAAATGCAGAGATTTGAGATTACAAGCACAATAGAAGGAACGCCACCGGCGGACGTGACAAAGGGACTGTCCCTTTGTCACATTGCGCTCGGTTACTCGTCGACGATCTCGGCGAGCCAGACGTTCAACGTATCGACCTCGGGGCAGCAGAACTTTGCCGTACCAGGCTCGTTGCCGGGCACGGTTCCGCCATAGCGCAAGATATCGATATAGGGAAAGCCCACATGGCAGGCCATGGCGCACATCTTGCCGCGATCTCGGTCGAAGTAAAAAACGTCGCCCGGCTTGTGCCCGTGATGGCAGCGGCATGTGCCCAACTGGTCCACGCAACTCACGCGGATACGTGGACGCTTTCCACGCGGCACGCCGAGCGGCTTGCCCCCGCCCGCAGGCCTGGCGCCGTTCTCGCCAGCGTTACTCATGGTCGATCACATCCAGGCAGGCCTCGATGGGCAGGCCGGCGGACTTGTCCTCTTGGTCGGCATTGCGCTCGATAAGCTCAGCCACCACGCGCATGGCATCGGACGTCGCGCGCTGCAGACTCCAACCTGCCATAACGCGGCCGACGAGCACCGCCGAGAACGTGTCGCCCGTGCCCGGGAAATAGACCGGAATGAGCTCAAAGGGAATCGTAAAGTACTCCCCCGCCACATGGTCGTAACCGATAACCGCGTTCGTGCCATTGACCACGGCGCTCGTAATGACCACCGACTTGGCACCCAGCTCGCGCACGGCGTCCACAAGGGCGCGGGCCTCGTCGGGCGTGATTTGCTCGGCGATAGGCGTATCGGTGAGCAGGCATGCCTCGGTATAGTTGGGCACCGCGTAGTCTGCGCACTCCAGCAGATGCCGCATAAGGCCAATCGTGGACTCGGGCACGCCCGCATAGAGCTTGCCGTTGTCGCCCATGATGGGGTCGACGAACACCTTGGTACCCTTTTGCGCGCGACGGTGGCAGAAGTCCGAAATGATGCGCGTCTCTTCCTCGGTCACGATAAAGCCGGTAGAGATGGCGTCGAACTCAAAACCGAGCTCCTCCCAGATGGCGAGGCTCTGGCGCACGTACTCGGTGGTGTCGTGGATGTAGAACTTGGGATAGTTGAGCGTATCGGACACAAGTGCCGTCGGCAGGTTGTGGATGCGGTAGCCCATGTGCGACAGCACCGGCAACATGGCAGAAAGCGCGACCTTGCCGTAGCCGCACATATCGTTGATCAGCAGCAGCTGAGTGTTCTTCATGAGTGTCCCCCTTGGGTCGGGCGCGGCGCGACGGCGCCATAGTGCGAATAAGTGTAGCGCAGGGGGCGTTGCGAGCGGAGGCGAGCGGCGCGACGGGCAAATTGTTGCGGGAAGGTTACGGAAAATGATCCCTTTTCCTCCGTCTCCCACGGACCATTGGCACAAGAGCAATGCTGCAGATAGAGGATGGACAGCGAAAACGCTCCTAGGCGAGCAAGGTGGCGTGAAAGAGGAGGGCATAGGCCTTGTGGCCATGCCCGACGATTGAACGCCAGATTGCCGCTTAGGAACGTTTGCAGCGTCGAGCGGTTACGGCGTTTGGTAAAACGCCGTAACTTAATAAGTTTGGTACCTTGACATTCATTTCTCATGCTCCTAGATTAGTTAGGCACAAAACAATTCCACTACCTAACTAAAGAAAGGAGCGAGGCTTAGATATGTGTGTTGAACCACTCGTCTATCCGCACGAACCCGGCGGCGACCCGTCACAGCCGGCTGATGTACCCAAAGCGGTTAGCTCGGAAGACAAGCTTGCCAAGCGCATCCTCAATAACCTGGGCTTTTGCGGCCATTACATGCACTTTCATGGTGGTGGCGTATCCGGCAAGGCGCCCATTATCTGTCTGCTGGCCAAACAGCCCGGCGGCGAGATGTCGCAGCAGGAACTCGGCATGCACTTTGACCTCAAGCCGGGGTCGCTTTCCGAGATCCTGTCCAAGCTCGAGCTCAACGGCCTCATCGAGCGCAGCCGTAACCCCAAGGATCGACGGCAACTCACCATTCGCCTGACCGAAACCGGCCGGGAAAATGCCCGCATCGACCAAGCGGCCCGCATTCGCTTTAGAGAGCAGGCCTTTAGCGCGCTCACCCACGACGAGCGCGAGGACCTCGCCGAAATGCTCGATAAAATCCGCGTAACCTGGGAGGAACTGGATGATTAAAACCCTCATGGGAAGCATCCGCGACTATATGAAGGTCACCGTTGCCACGCCATTGCTCGTGCTTGGCGAGGTGCTCTGCGAGATGCTGATTCCATTTATCACCGCCAACCTGATCGATGCCATCAAAGACGGCGCCACCGTAGCCGAGATGCTTCCCACCGCGGGCTTTTTGGTGCTCATCGCGCTGACGTCGCTTGCTTTTGGCGCCGCTGCCGGCGTCACCTGCAGCCATGCGAGTTGCGGCTTCGCTAAGAACCTGCGTCACGACCTGTTCTACAAGATCCAAACGTTCAGCTTTGCCAACATCGATGAGTTCTCGAGCTCCTCGCTCGTCACGCGCCTGACCACCGATATCAACAACGTGCAGCAGGCCTTTATGATGATCATCCGTATCGCCGTGCGCGCGCCGCTGGTATTGATCTTCGCCTTTACCATGGCATTTATCATGGGCGGCAGCGTCGCCATGGTCTACCTGGTCATCATTCCACTGCTGGGCTTTGGGCTGTTCTTTATCATCTTTAAGGTGCGCCCCATCTTCTCGCGCGTGTTCCACAAGTACGACGCCCTTAACGAGTCCGTCGAGGAAAACGTCACCGGCATGCGCGTAGTTAAGAGCTATGTGCGCGAAGACTTTGAGAAGGAGAAGTTCGCGACCGCTGCGCGCGACGTCCAGATGGACTTCACCCGCGCCGAAAAGCTGCTCGCCTTCAATAACCCCATGATGAACATCTGCGTCAACGGCGCGTTTGTCGTCATCATCTACCTGGGCTCCAAGCTCATCATCACGAGCCAGGGCACGCTGTTCGACGTGGGCCAGCTCTCCTCGATCTTTACCTATGGCTTCCAAATCCTCATGAGTCTGATGCAGCTGTCGATGATCTTTGTCATGGTGACCATGGCCGACGAATCGGCGCACCGCATCACCGAGGTGCTGGCCGCCGAGCCCACGATCGCCGATCCCGCCGAGCCCGTGCTCGAGGTCGCCGATGGCTCCATCGACTTTGACCACGTGAGCTTTAAGTATTCCGCGCATGCGAAACGCCAGGCACTCGACAATATCGACCTGCACATTAAGAGCGGCGAGACCATCGGCATCATCGGCGGCACCGGCTCGGCCAAGTCCACGCTCGTAAACCTCATCGCCCGTCTGTACGACACCACCGAAGGTACCGTGCACGTGGGCGGCGTGGATGTGCGCGACTACGACTTGGACGCTCTGCGTCACCAAGTGGCCATGGTGCTGCAGAAAAACGTGCTGTTTAGCGGCACCATTGCCGAGAACCTGCGCTGGGGCGACCCGAACGCCACCGACGAGGAAGTCCGCGAGGCGGCACATCTGGCCTGCGCCGACGAGTTTGTCGACGGCTTCCCCAAGGGCTACGACACCTGGATCGAGCAGGGCGGCTCCAATGTCTCGGGCGGTCAGAAGCAGCGCCTGTGCATTGCGCGTGCCCTGCTGCGTCGCCCCAAGATCTTGATCCTGGACGACTCCACGAGCGCCGTCGACACCAAGACCGACGCCAAGATTCGCGCAGGGCTGGCAAGCTATCTGCCCAACACGACCAAGCTCATCATCGCCCAGCGCATTAGCTCCGTGCAGGATGCAGACCGCATCATCGTCATGGAGGGCGGCCGCATCGCGCAGATCGGCAACCACGATGAGCTGCTCGAGACGAGCGAGATCTACCGCGAGACCTTTACCTCGCAGAACAAGATGTCTGCCGAGGGCGAAGAGGCCGTCGAAGCCGACACCGAGGCATCCGCAACACAGGCTCAGACCCAGGAAGGAGGCGAGGCACATGAGTAAGGCAACGACCGCCGAGCGCGCGCTCAACCGCAAGGGTGGCACCATGTCGCGCCTCATCAAGACGCTCTTTGGCTTCTACCCCGTGCTTTTGCCCCTCGTCGTCGTCGGCGTGGTGCTCTGCGCCATCATCAACTCCATCGGCGCGACCTTCCTTCAGAGCGCCCTGCAGATTATTAGCGAATCGTGGCAGTCGGGCGATTGGGAAGCCGCACAGCCCAAGATCGCACAGCTCGTGACCACCCTCGCCTGCATCTACGGCGTCGGCATCCTGTCCTCGCTGTTCTGGAACCGCGCCATGGCCATCGTCACGCAGGGCTCGCTCGAGAAGCTGCGCGAGAAGATGTTCAACCGCATGCAGGACCTGCCGATTCGCTACTTCGACACGCACCAGCGCGGCGACATCATGAGCCACTACACCAACGACATCGACACGCTGCGCCAGATGATCAGCCAGTCGCTGCCCAACCTGCTCATGACGACCATCGTCATCGTCACGGTGTTCTTTATCATGCTGTACTACAGCGTTTGGATGTGCCTGGTCATTGTGGCAGGCGTCGCCTTTATGACCTTTATGACCAAGCTGCTCGGCTCCAACTCCGCGCGTTTCTTTATTGCGCAGCAGACTGAGCTCGGCGTGGTCGAAGGCCATATCGAGGAAGTCATGAACGGCCAGAAGGTCGTCAAGGCATTCTGCCACGAGTCTGCCGCCGAGGCCGATTTTGACGAGCGCAACGAAAAGCTCTTCGAGGTCTCGCAAAAGGCCAACATGTACGCCAACATCCTCATGCCCATCCTTATGAACCTGGGCAACCTGCTCTACGTGCTGGTCGCACTGGCAGGCGGCATTTTCCTGGCGCTGGGCGTGCCCAACCTGAGCATCTCGGGCATGGCACTGTCCATCGCCGTCGTGGTGCCGTTCCTCAACATGACCAAGCAGTTCTGCGGACAGATCGGCCAGATCTCGCAGCAGATCAACGCCGTGGTCATGGGCCTCGCCGGCGCCGACCGTATCTTTGAGCTCATCGACGAGGAGCCCGAAGCCGACGAAGGCTATGCGACGCTCGTCAACGCTCAGGTGAACCCCGACACCTGGCAGCTCGAGGAGGCCGACCACCACACCGGCATGTGGGCGTGGAAACATCCGCACCGCGCAACCGGCGAGATCGAGTACGTGCCGCTGCGCGGCGACCTGGTCATGGACAACGTCGACTTTGGCTACACGCCCGACCACGAGGTGTTGCACGGCGTGTCCGTGTTTGCCAAGCCGGGCCAGAAGGTCGCGTTTGTCGGCGCCACCGGTGCCGGTAAGACGACCATCACCAACCTCATCAACCGCTTCTATGACATCGCCGACGGCAAGATCCGCTACGACGGCATCAACGTCAACAAGATCCGCAAGGCCGACCTGCGCCGCTCGCTGGGCGTCGTGCTACAGGACGTGAACCTGTTCACCGGCACTGTGATGGATAACATCCGCTACGGCAACCTGGACGCTACCGACGAGGAGTGCATCGCGGCGGCCAAGCTCGCGGGCGCGGACGACTTTATCACCCGCCTGCCCGACGGCTACGACACCATGCTCACCGGCAACGGCGCACAGCTGTCGCAGGGCCAGCGCCAGCTGATCTCGATCGCACGCGCCGCCGTCGCCGATCCGCCGGCGATGATTCTGGACGAGGCCACGTCGAGCATCGACACCCGCACCGAGGCCATCGTGCAGGCGGGCATGGACAAGCTCATGGAGGGCCGCACGACGTTTGTCATCGCGCACCGCCTGTCCACCGTGCGCAACTCCGACGCAATCATCTGTCTGGACCACGGCCGCATCATCGAGCGCGGCAATCACGACGAGCTGATCGCCAAGCGCGGATACTACTATCAGCTCTATACCGGAGCGTTTGAGCTCGAGTAGGTAGGTTTGTTCCACGGAGGTCTCCCAGGCGGGCCGGGGTGTAACCTCCGTGCTCAAACATTCTCGCTTCGCTGCGAAACTGCGCGCGGAAGTTACACCCCGGCCCGCCTGGGAGACCTCCTGCGCGCAATCAACCCGTCATTAAAACAGAATAAAAGTTGGTGAGGCCCTGGCCAGTTGGCCAGGGCCTCGTTTTGTAAGGATGATTTTTCTGGGACGGGGATTTAATAATCATTCGGTACACAATGATTATTAAATCCCCGTCCCAGAAAAATCATCTTCGAAGTAGCTAAAAGAGCCCCGTCCCAGGTGAGCTAGGTGAGAAGCTGGGCCATGGCGTTGACGAATTTTTGGACTTGGAGGGTGGGCTCGAGCGGGTAGTGCAGAAAGACCGGCACCTCGCGGCCGCACAGGAACGGCACGCCCACAAAGGCTGGGTGCACCCCCGACCACGCTCCGCAGGTGAGCACCGCGTCGCCCTTTTCCTCCGCCTCGTTAAAGAGCGCAAAGTCAAAGCTGTCCACGTCGATCACGTCTACGCCGCCGTCGGCCAACAGATCGATACGCAGGCTGTCCATAGCGTCGTTGCCGTGGCGGAGCACGCGCAGACGCATACCCTCCAAGTCGGCGACCGTAATGCGATTCTTGCGCGCCAGCGGGCTCGTGCGCGGCAGGTCGATATAAAACGGCACGTTGACAATGCGGAGCTTTTGGCAGGCGTCACCCCAGCGCGGGGTCGAAAAACTCGACTGCACCACATCGACCTCACGACCGAGGCTGCGCATGACGGTCTCGCGCTCGTCATAGAGGTCGCTTACCGGCACGATCTCAAATCGCAGCGACGGTTCCAGCTCGTGTACGCCCGACCACATCGACAGCGTTTGGCGCCCCGGGCACATCATCGACACACCCAGACGCACGGCACCGCCATCGCCCGCCGCGCGTCGGGCGCGGCGCAGCGCGTCCTCGGACTGCCGCATGATCGAGCGCGCGTCGTCCACCAGCAGAGCGCCCGCCGGCGTCACCTTAACACCCGAATGCGAGCGCTCGAACAACGTGATGCCAAACTCGGCCTCGAAACCCGACACCTGTTTGACGAGCGCCGGGGTCGACACGCGCAATTTTGCCGCCGCACGTGAGAAGCTTCCCAGCTCCGCGGCGGCCGATATGGCCTCGAGTCGTCGATCGTACACGTCAATCTCCCGTTTTCGCGCCTGTGAACGCATGGCGCCACAGGGGGTCGTTTTGGCAGGTCACGCGCTCGATTGAGAAAAACTGCATCGCACAGTATAAACCTACGGTTAACGCCATTCTAACAAATATGCAATTCACCTGCGCAAATGCAAAGCATACGATAACCAGCGAAAACCACGTGGGTCGGTTAATGGGAGCGACCCACCGGGAGGCACAAGAAGGGAAGTTCCTATGAGCAATTGGCTTAAGCTCGAGGGCGATGTCTGCGCCGTGACCGGCGCACTCGGCGGTATGGGCGTCGAGATTTGCCGCGAGTTCGCCCGCAACGGCGCCAACGTCGTCCTGCTCGACCTGGACGAGGAGAAGGTCAAGGCCGCAGCCGCCGACCTCGCCGCCGAGTTTGGCATCCACGCCGAGGGCTACAAGATGAACGCCACCGACGAGGCCGAGGTTCAGGCCGCCGTCGATGCCACCATCGCCGACTTCGGCCGCGTCGACGTCCTTGTCAACACCGCCGGCATCCTGCGCTTCGCCGCCATGGAGGACCTGCCGCTGAGCGACTGGGAGCAGGTGCTCAACGTCAACCTCACCGGTTACTTCATCACCTCGCAGCGCTTTGGTCGCGAGATGATCAAGGCCGGCCAGGGTCGCCTGGTGCACATCTCGACCGTTGCCAGCCACTCCCCCGAGACGTTCTCGGGCGTGTACAGCTCCACCAAGGCGGGCGTCAACATGATGTCCAAGATGCTGGCTGCCGAATGGGGCCCCTACGGCGTCCGCTCCAACTGCGTCGAGCCTTGCTTCGTTAAGACCCCGATGTCGGCCAACTTCTACGCCGACCCCGAGGTCGAAAAGAGCCGCAGCCGCCTGATCGCCACGCGCCGCATCGGCGAGGTCAGCGATATCGCCAACGCCGTCATGTTCCTGGCGTCCAAGCGCTCGGACTTTACCACCGGCGACGCCATCAAGGTCGACGGCGGCTTCTCCAACATGATGGGCGACCTCACCGCCAAGCCCGGCGGCCGTCGCGCCTATGCCGACAACTACCTTAAGAACAAGGGTGTCGAGCTCTGGTCCGATGAGTCCGGCGTCGCCAAGCCGACTGACCAGTAAACCAACCCGACAGGGAGGACCCGCAGACACGCCTGTTCCTCCCCCGTATCGATTAGAAAGAGTCCAATGGCTTCCACCAACTCCAACAAGGGTCGCGCCGTCGTGCTTTCCGCCGCGTGCGTCACCATGTTCTTCATCAGCTCCATCGCGCTGTATTCCGTCGTGAGCAAGAACCTGCTCGCCGTCTACCCCGAGTGGTCCAGCGCTCTTACCTGGGCCTTCCCGGTCTTTCAGACCATCATGGCCGTGACGGGCATCTTCGCCGGCCGCATCTCCGATAAGATCGGCCCGCGCAACGTCGTGATCGCCGCCGCCGTGTGCTACGGCCTGGGCTGGTTCATGTCCGGTACCGTCACCGAGCCGTGGCAGTTCTACCTGTGGTTCTCGCTCGTCGCCGCCATCGGCAACGGCCTGGGCTACAACCCGGCGCTCACCACCGGCCAAAAGTGGTTTATCGACAAGAAGGGTCTCGCCTCCGGCATCACCCTGGCCGCTTCGACCGCCGGCCCCGCCGTGCTGTCCCCGGTGCTCGCCTCGCTGCTCATCCCGAGCCTGGGCATCTTTGGCGCCCTTAAGGCGCTCGGCGTCATCTTCTTTGTGACGATCGCCGCCTCCGCCCTGTTCCTGAAGGCCCCCGAGGCCGGTTGGCTGCCCGAGGGCTTCGAGGCCCCCAAGGGCGGCGCGCATGCCGGCACCTTCGGCGACCTCACCCCGGGCGAGATGGTCAAGACCCCGCGCTTCTGGGTCCTCATCGTCACCTTCGCCTTTGCCGCCACCGCGGGCACCCTGCTCGTGGGCAAGGTTGCCTCCATCGCCGCCGTCCAGCTCTTCGCCGACCCCACGAGCGCCGCGGCCGTCGCCCTCGGCGGCGTGGTCGTCTCCGTCAACACCTGCGCCAACCTGGTCGGCCGTCTGTCCTTTGGCCAGATCATCGACAAGCTCGGCGCCTATAAGTCGCTGCTCATCAGCCTTGTCGTCACCATCGTCGCACTCGTCATCATGTCGATGAGCTTTACGCAGAGCATGTTCTTTGTGGCGCTCGCCCTGCTCGGCTTTAGCTTTGGCGCTCTGCTCGTCATCTACCCGCCGCTCACCGGTGGCGCCTTTGGCACCAGCAACATCGGCGTCAACTACGGCATCATGTTTTTGGGTTATGCCGCTTCCACCTGGATCAGCCAGCCCATCACCGCCGTGCTGTATCACGCCGAGGCCGGCAGCGCCGCCTACCAGCAGTCCTTCTACGGCGCCATTGTGATCGCCGCCATCGCCGTCGTGCTCACCGTCTACATGATGGTCTCCGACAGCAAGAAGAAGTCCGCCTAGTTTTACCGATGCGACAAAGGGACAGCCCCTTTGTCGCATCCCACCGGTCACCAGTATTAAGGAGTCGAAATGTCTGAGCTCAACCCCGTCCGCATTGCCGTTATCGGCGCCGGCGCCATGGGCCGCAACCACATCCGCTTTGTCACCGAGGAACCCGAGGCCGAACTCGTCGCCATCGCCGACGCCTTTGAGGGCGCTCGCGCCACGGCCGAGGCCGCCGGCGTGCCGTTTTACACCGATCCCGCCCAGATGATGGACGAGGTCAAACCCGAGGCCGTCATTATCGCCACCCCCAACGACTTGCACCTGGGCGTTGCCCGCGAGGCTGTGAAGCGCAATATCGTGCCGTTGATCGAAAAGCCGATCTCCAACGATCTCGAGGATGCCCAGGCCTTCGCCGCCGAGGCCGAGACCGCCGGCGTGCCCGTGCTCGTAGGTCAGCACCGTCGCCACAACCCCTTCGTCAACAAGGCCAAGGAGATCATCGAGTCCGGCGAGCTGGGCAAGCTCACCGTGTCGAGCTTCCACTACATGATCTATAAGAATGACGAGTATTTCGATGTCGAGTGGCGCCGCAAGAAGGGTGCCGGCCCGATCCTGGTCAACCTGGTTCACGACGTCGACCTGCTCCGCTATCTGCTGGGCGAGCCTGTTGCCGTCCAGGGTATGCAGTCCAGCGCCGCCCGCGGTTTTGAGACCGAGGACTCCGCCGTGGTCAACGTCCGTTTTGCCGATGGCGCGCTCGCAAGCATGACCATCTCCGACGCCACCGCCAGCCCCTGGAACTGGGAGGCAACCGCTCGCGAGGATCCGCAGTACCGCCCCTTCGACGCCGACGCCTACTTTATCGGCGGCACCAAGGGCGCCCTGTCGCTGCCCCGCCTGCACCAGTTCTCCTACGACGGCGCCTCCAACTGGCACAAGCCGCTGCAGATGGAGATTCCGGCTGTCGACCCGGCACTGCCACACAAGATGCAGCTCAAGCACTTTGTGAAGGTTGTCCGCCGCGAGGTCGAGCCCGTCGTGACCCCCGCCGACAACGTTAAGACGCTCACACTTCTCAACGCTATCAAAGAGGCCGCCGAGACCGGCCAGCTCGTCGAGCTGTAATGCCTTAAGAGCGACCGCGGCAAACCCCATGCCGAACCCCTCGGTCCGCCACCAATAAGCCCCTCTTCTTTGCCCCGCGAGCAGCCTCCTGCCCGCGGGGCATTTTGCTACCTTGCCGACGATTTTTCTGAGACGGGGGCCATTTTGCACCTCAGCCTGATTCGTTCGCCACGAAATGGGCCTATCTACTACGTTTAGCCAATCACCCTCAACCATGCCATATTTCCTAAAATCAAAAGCGCAGGTAGACGGCTTGCGTATTTTCTGAAAACCGGGGGATGGTCGACCCATACGGTTCAAACGTAGTAGATAGGTCGTTTTCGTGGCGAGGGCCCAAAACAGTCTTTTGAAACGGGTGGTATCCTTGGTAGCCCTGTGCTGCAAACGCACCTTAAACGCAAGGAGTCCCATGGATCTTATCGCCCAGCTCGCCCACGAGCTCAACCTTAAGGCCGCCAACATCGAGGCAGCCGTCAAGCTCATCGACGAGGGCAACACCATCCCCTTTATTTCGCGCTACCGCAAAGAAGCAACGGGCGGCATGGACGACGTCGCCCTGCGCACACTCGACGAGCGCCTGTCCTACCTGCGCAATCTTGAACAGCGCAAAGAGGACGTCATTCTGCTCATCGACGCCCAGGGCAAACTTACGCCCGAGCTCGAACAGCAGATTCGCGAGGCCACGCAGCTCCAGCGTGTCGAGGACCTCTACAAGCCCTACCGCAAAAAGCGCATGACCCGCGCACAGAAGGCCCGCGAGGCAGGCCTGGAGCCGCTTGCCAACATGATCATCATGCAGGCATCCGCCAAGGGCAGCGCGCTCGACACCGCCGCGGCCTACGTCAACGAGGAAGCCGGCTTCGACACGCCCGAGAAGGCGCTCGCCGGCGCGGCGGACATCGTGGCCGAGACGGTGGCCGAAGACCCCGAGAACGTCGCCGACCTGCGCGCCTTTACGCAAAA